>CABUGR010000026.1 GCA_902491135.1 uncultured Collinsella sp.
TCAGCTGGGAGAGCGCGGGCTTTGCAAGCCTGAGGTCAGGGGTTCGATCCCCCTAACCTCCACCATGATGGACCTGTAGCTCAGTTGGTTAGAGCGTCCGGCTGATAACCGGGAGGTCACAAGTTCGAATCTTGTCAGGTCCACCATCAAAACTGTGAAGAGCCCTGGGGCGTTGCCTCGGGGCTTTTTTCTTGTCTGCGATAAATCTCATTTTGGTTTTGTGTGCTGTGCGAAAGTTTGGGTAGTATAGCTATTCAATGCGGCGGACTGCCGCGTGTTAACCGCTACGTACCGGAGGTGTTCCATGGTTCGTGTCGACATAGAGACCATCGTCATGGCCGCCGGTCCCGTGCCATCGCTTATCGTGCTTCGCGAGCGCTGCAGCAAATCGGACTCGCCCGCGCCACTGCGTTCCCTTTCCATTCAGACTGGTTCGTTTGAAGCTGCTGCCATCAGCCGCGGCATCGATAGCGGTCGCGCCGAGCGCCCGATTACCCATGACCTGTTGCTCGATACTGTTGGTGCCCTGGGTGCCAAGCTCGAACGCATCGAAATCGTTCGCGCCGAGCCGCCCGTGTTTTACGCGACGGTTGTCGTGTTGGCCGATGGCAACGAGCATAAGATCGATGCGCGTCCGAGCGACGCCATCGCCCTCGCCGTACGCAGTAATGCCCCCATGTTCGTTGAAGACGACATCATGAATCGCCTGGGCACCGTTTCTACCCACGCCGAGGAAGTCGACGACGAGCAAGAGTTCGAGAAGTTCGACGAGTTCGTCCATACGCTCTCCCCCGATGACTTCTAAATGCGGGGCGTCCAGGCTGCGGAGCGTTCGCTGATGGCCGGCGGTATGTCGGCTGAGGCGGCGACCATTGCGCGCGAGGCCCAGATGCGCTCGGAGGCTTCTGAGGCGGCTCGCATTGCCTATGTGACGCAGGCCCGCACGCTTCGCGAACGCCGCGGCTCGTTTATCAAGATGGTTGTCGTCTCCGCCCTTGTCGCGGCAATCTGTTCGCGCCTTCGTGGTACAGTTGGTGCGCTTGGGTTTTCGATCTCTACGGGCCTTATGATCTGGGGCGTGGTCGATGCGGTCATGCTGACCAGTCAGATCAAGGTGCTCGACAAGCGCGCGATGGATATGATGCGCGCCCGCGACGCTGCCGCTAAGATCGCTGCTGAGGCACAAGAACTGTAACGACGCCAGACTCGATGGGAAGGTCTAAAGATGGCACAGGATATGCAGGACGCCGGTAACGTCTCCGCCGAGCTCGACGCCATGGTGTGCGATCTGATCGGCGCGTTCTTGGACGACCTTGCCGCCGGTGAAAACCCTGGCGTGGTCGTGGCAATTGAGGACGCCGCTTCCAACCGTTATCTGGCGGCGCTCGACGAGGACGGCGAAGAGGCGTGCCTCGAGGCGGCCACCAACTTTATCTCCGAGCACAAGATGGGTCTTAAGGACGAGGGCCTGGGCCGTATCGCTCGCTATGCCATCGGCTACACCGGCTGCGTTGAGATTGACGGCGGCTATCACGATGCTCTGCTCGTGAGCTTCTTCGAAACCACGCTCGAGAGCGGTTTTTCGGCATATGTGCTGTATGAGGGCATGGGCGCCGGCGATGGTTTTATGTGGAGCGACCCTGAACCTGCAGGTGAGGAAACCCCTCTCATCTAAAATCGCTAAAATAAACGAGTTTTCGGTAAAAGGCTCAATATTCCCGCTGAGCGTTGCATTGCTGGGTGGGTCGCATACGCGTGCCGGTTGTATATAGATAGAAGATAGGGGAACTACATGCGCGTAGACAATCTGAGGAACATCGCCATCATCGCTCACGTCGACCACGGCAAGACGACGATGGTCGACAAGCTCCTGCGTGCCACGGACGCCTTCCGTGCCAACCAGCAGGTCGAGGACCGCGTCCTGGATTCCAACGACCAGGAGCGCGAGCGCGGCATTACGATTCTCGCCAAGAACATCTCTATCGAGTACAAGGACGTCAAGATCAACGTCATCGACACCCCGGGCCACGCCGACTTTGGCGGCGAGGTCGAGCGCGTGCTGCGTATGGCCGACGGCGCCCTGCTGCTGGTCGACGCCTTTGAGGGCCCCATGCCCCAGACCCGCTTCGTGCTGCGTCACGCTATCGACACCGGCCTTAAGATCATGATCGTCATCAACAAGATCGACCGTCCGGGCGCCAACCCCGAGAAGGCCTACAACGACTGCCTGGACCTCATGGCCGACCTGGGCGCTACCGACGACCAGCTTGAGTTCGCCATGGAGCACGTGGTCTACGCCAGCGCCATGAACGGCTTTGCCCGTCTTGACCCTAACGACGGCAACATGGACATGTACCCGCTGCTCGATATGATTATCGACGACATGCCCGCGCCCGAGGTTGACGAGAACGCCCCGCTGGCCATGCAGTGCGTGACCATCGACCACTCCAACTTCGTCGGCCGCATCGGTATCGGCCGCGTGTACTCTGGCGCCATCCACCAGGGCGACCAGATCCTGGTTGCCAAGAACGACGGCTCCAGCGCCACCGCTACCGTCAAGCAGCTCTTTACCTTCGACTACCTGGGCCGCACCGAGTGCCAGGAAGTCGGCGCCGGCGACATCGCCGCTGTCGTGGGTATCGACCGCACCGATATCGGCGATGTCTACACCGATCCCGAGAACCCCGTCGAGCTCGAGCCCATCGAGATCGACCCGCCGACCCTGTCCATCGTCTTTGAGGCTTCGACCTCCCCGCTCGTCGGTCGCGACGGCGACATCGTGGGCGCCCGTCAGCTCAAGGAGCGCCTGTTCAACGAGGCCGAGAACAACGTGACCATGAAGATCGAGGAGCTCGAGGACAAGAGCGGCGTCGAGGTCTCGGGCCGCGGCATCCTGCACCTGTCCGTCCTGATGGAGTCCATGCGCCGCGAGGGCTTTGAGTTCCAGGTCGGCCGTCCCCGCGTTCTGTTTAAGAAGGACGAGAACGGCAACAAGATGGAGCCCGTCGAGCAAGCCGTCGTCGAGTGCCCGGACGAGTACTCGGGCAAGGTCGTTGAGGTCTTCGGTACCTCCGGCGGCATCATGACGAGCATGGATACCTCGGGCATCGTGACGCACCTCGAGTTTAAGATCCCGACCCGCGGCATCATGGGTCTTAAGAACCGCATCATGAACGTTACCCACGGCGAGGGCGTGTTCTACCACACCTTCCTGGAGTATGGTCCTTACGCCGGCGAGATCGGCAACCGCCAGAACGGCGCCATGATCTCCATGACCACCGAGAAGGCCGTTGCCTATGCTCTGGGTACGCTGCAGGAGCGCGGCCAGCTGTTTGTTGAGCCGGGCACCGAGTGCTACGAGGGCATGATCGTGGGCGAGCGCAGCAAGGCCGGCGACATGGTCGTCAACATCGCTCGTACCAAGAACCTGGGCAACCAGCGTTCCTCGACCTCCGATATCTCCGTCCAGCTGGTGCCGCCCCGCACCTTCTCGCTGGAGGAGGCGCTGGAGTACATCGCCGACGACGAGCTGGTCGAGATTACTCCCAAGAACATCCGCCTGCGCAAGCGCCTGCTCAACGCCACCGACCGCAAGAAGGCCGCCGTCCGCGCCGGCCAGGTCAACAAATAAGCGCTGGACTTTATAGCGTCTAACAAGAAAGGGCGTCGACCATCGCGGTCGGCGCCCTTTTTGGTGCAAGGGGACAGGTTCGTTTGCGCCACGGCGGGGGCGGTTATCCCCCCCGAGCGGCTTTTCAGGCAAAGTTAAGTTGTTTAAACATATACACGAATCATTGAAATACAACCGCTTTGATACAAAACTGTCAACAGGTAAATATCAACTGGTATTAAATTAAAAGACCTCTTTACCTGCGGTTTACATGACTGGTATCTATATTGTATTTTATGCATTGTGGCATAGACGAACCGTCTTAGAAGCTGCTCCCCAATGGGTTCTTGCAATGCGCTAGGTAGGTTCTCGTTGATGTTGGGGTTTGTGTTCGATCCGACGATTCGCCGTATTCCACACTGTGTTGTAGGAATTAAGGGACAACTATGGACGCACACCGCTCACGGTCGCTGGGTATGGCGGCCCTGGTCTTTATTTTAATTAGCCTCACCGCCGCCGTTTTTCACGGCGCATCCCCCGTGCGCGCCGAGGATGTGAGTACACCAACGCCGATTGTGATTGATGAGAATACGGCGGACGTTAGGGTTGAGCTGTTTACCGATGAGGGTCGTAAAACGCCTTTGGATGATAATGCCGTGCTTTCGACCAACACACTCTACGGTTCATTTAGTGCGAAGTTCGAGGTAAATCATGGCCCGAGTGCGGAGCGAAACGTTGCGGAGTACTCTCTCCCGGACAGCATTAAAGCATTTGGCAATACCGGTGGCCGCCTTATGGATGATTCCAATCAAGAGGCCGGTACTTGGAGATGTGAGAACAATAAGCTGATTTTTACTTTTAAAGAGTCATGGATTAAGACACACCCATCCGACGTTCATGTTGGTGCTGATTTTTCATTCAAGCTGGCAAATGAGAACGTTGGCTCCGGCGATACAACAAAAGTTAAGTTTCCCGGTACAGCCGAAATCGACATTGCGACCATAGACGGCGATGTGACGGGAGCGAAGGAAGGAAAGTTCTCTCAATCCGGCAGCGAGGGAAAAGTAACTTGGACTCTCAAACTCGAGGTTGCCTCCTATGCTCACAATGTCTGCCTCACGGATGAGCTTGGCAGTAACTTCTCGTTCGTGCCTGGGTCATTTAAGCTGAACGATCGGGAACTCAATCCACAACCAACCATAAATAAACAGACTGCGAATCTGAATTTGGGGGATTTGTCCAAAGGGACTTATACGATTACCTATGATTCAGTGATGAACCCGGATGTATCCGTGGGCAACAAAGTTTGGATTAACCAACTCGACGATTCAAAAAACAATGCCAGCTGGACATGGGGCGGAGACCGTAGAGGTGGATTGGAAAAGCCAGGTTCAGCAAATGATTTCCGCTATGACATGATCAACAAGAGCGATGGCACCGGAACGCCGTCCGATATCACCTGGACGGTCACGCTCAACAACGGTGATATCAAAACCGACATGAATGGCTATACATTTACCGACACGCTGGACGACAAGCAGACGTATACGGGTAATTACATCGTCTATAGGGGGCTCTACGGGGAAGACGAGATTGCCCGTGGCGATCTCGATAGCCCCACTGGTAAAACGTTTAGCTATTCGTTCTCAGGTCTATCTGATGCGGATAAGTACCAGCCCTATCGCATTGTTTATCACACCAAAATGAAAGAACAAGACTCATATGACACGGTGAGCAACAGTGCGAGTATCTCGCGCGACAATTCCGTTTCCGGCACGGACAGCGGCACGTTTACGCCGAAGTTGGTGGGGACGCAGATTAAAAAGAGACTTGTGAATGATTCTGATGCGGCGACAACAGGTCAGGCAACCTGGGAGCTTCGGATAGCACTGGGCTCCATTGTTAATGCAATGAATCCATCAGAGGTCAAGGTTTACGATACGTTTCAGACGGCCTGGAACCAAAATATCGGCCCAGACGTCGACAGCTATTCTATTAAAATCGGCGATGTCCCTTTGGAGAAGGGCGTCGATTGGTGGTTCGAAGGCGGCAGTGATTCAACGTCGTTTGGAACCAAGAAAAACTTCAACCTGTTCATTCGGATAAGCGATAGGGTGAAGGGTGCGCTCAAAGATAACCCGGATGCGGTAATTACTTATAAGACAAAATCCGATGCGCTTCCTGGCTGGTACTCCAATTTTGCATCAGTGGAAGTAAGCGGTACTAAGTATTTCACGGAATATATCTATTACTATGTCGATGCAAACTCGACTCCTGGGGTCGAGAAGCCTTCGTCGAAGACTACAGTTTCTTGGAAGGGGGATTTCGACTGGAGCAAAATCGACGGATCTAAGGAGAAGGGCGCGTGGATCGTTGACTGGACGGTTTATGCCAACAGAGGCAAGACGCCAAGCGGAGAGTGCTACGGCGCCGGCAAGCTTGATAACCAACCGCTGAACGTTGTGGACACACTACCGAGCGGTATGAGCTATGTGCCGGGGTCTGCTAAATACTCGCTGTTTCAGAATCCGTATGACCAGAAAGCGTATAACGGTACCGCCCAGCGAAAGAAGACCGTCGCCGACAGCCTACCCCTTGCGAACGTCAGTGATGACAAAGGCACCGTTACCTTCTCCATCCCCACGACGGCGCTCGGCAACTATGCTGGTTACGCCGAACTTACGTATCAGACGGCGGTCAAGCGCGGTGAGCTCGATACCTCTAAGAACGAGGTGAAGTTCACCAACTCAGCCAGCGCCGAGTCGGGGAGCAAGACGTTCGGCTCCGGTAGTGGAACCGTCACCATTAAGAACAACGTACTGCAAAAGACCGGCGATCAAGTCTCTAACAGCAACCGTATCAAGTACACCATCTTGGTTAACGAATCGGCAGTTAACCTTAAGAGTGGCAGCGACTCCCTTGAGCTTGTCGATGTCATGGATGCCAAGTGCACGCTGGTGACGGATTCGGTCAAGGTGTACCAGCGCAATGGAACGGGCTGGAGTTTACTTAGCTCGAATCAATATAGGGTCGGTGCCGAGGCCGTTCCCGATCAATCGGGCTCGACTTGTACACAAATGACGCTTACGGTACCCGACGAGGAGTATCTCAAGGTTGAATACGAGATTATTCCTGCTGGCAATACGGGCGAGCATGTTTCTCTGACCAATAAAGCGTCTCTTAAGGGCGTTTTCGGGGGCGAAACTGGCCATACAAAGGACTGGGAAATTCAAAAGCTGAATGGTTCGGCTGTCGGTAGCGGTGGCGGTATCACGGTGACCAAGGTCGATGCGAGCGATATCACAAAGAAGTTGCCCGGTGCCGAATTTACGCTTTATGAGGTCGATATGGATAAGGCTATGCAGTCAGGTGTCGACGGCGCCATGACCGAGCCTCCTCAGAAGGCCACGACTAATAGCAATGGTGAGGCAGCGTTTGGGTCTGAGGGCAATAAGATGAAGGCCTATACGCTGTACTGTCTCAAAGAAACCACCGCGCCCGAGGGCTATACTGCGATTTCCGAACCCGTATGGATTATGTTGAAAGGGCAAGACGAGCAGCAATACAAAGAGGCCCTTGCTAAGGCAGAGAGATTGAAGCAGGTGTGTGCCGTCGTCAAGACCCCAACGGCGAGTACTGCCATTATGGTTTCTGACGAACCGTATAGTGGGCAGGCCGTGATTTCTGCCACCAAGACGCTCGAAGGCTCGACCTTGCAAGAAGGCCAGTTCGGGTTTGTGCTCAAGGACAAGAACACCGGTAGGGTTCTCCAGACCATCAGGAATGGCGCGGATGGTGATATTAACTTTTTCTTGGATTACACCGAGATGGGGACCTATGAGTACACTATCTCCGAGGTCATTCCCGAGGGCGCCGACGAGAACAACGTCAAGAATCACATTACCTACGACACAACCGAGTATGAGGTCACGGTTACGGTGACCAAAGGCACGGGAAAGCTCGATACAGCCGTTACCTATGGCGGTACTGACCCCACAGTTCCGCCGACTTTTACCAACAAGTACTCGACTACGCTACCTGAGGCGGGTGGGGCTGGTTTGACTATGACGTATCTGGCCGGCGCTTCGTTGCTGTGCTTCGCCGCGACGTGGATGCATGCTCGTCGCCATCGCGATCGGGATCGAGGTGGTCGCCGTGAGTAAACTGCACCGCCGCTTGTTGACCGTCATGATGGTGGCCATGACAGCTATCCTCGCTTTTGCAGCGTCGCCCGAGACGGCCCGTGCTGCCGATGCTGGGGCCATCACGATTGGCGGCGACGTCGCGACGCGATACGATGCATGTCAGCTCTTTTCGGCAACTGTTACCGATAAAGCCGGCTCCGATCAAAAGGTCGCGACGGACCTGGCGTGGGCGAGCGATGCAGTTCGTCAGGCTGTTCTTCCCGTTCTTTATGATGCGGGGCTTGATAGATCGGCATCGACGGCGCAAGCGGCAGCCGAATGGATGAATGCCGACGGGCATATGGCGACCGCGCTGACGGCAAAACTTGCCCGCGCGATTTGCAATGTCGGCGCAACTTCCGTGGCCCTTAACACGGACACGGCGGCCGAGCTGCCCTGCGGCTACTGGCTCATCGTCGCCGACGACGACGCCATCGCCCAGGGCGAGGCCGGCACCGCGCCGATCATGACCCTGGTCGGCGGCAGCGCCGTCACCGTCAAGCCCAAGGCGGCGACCCCCAAGGTCGCCAAGCACGTGCTGGAGGACGGCACCGCCGCCTGGCAGAAGGCCGCCGACGCCACGGTCGCCGACGACCTGTACTGGCGCCTCTCGGCCACGGTCCCGGCGGGGCTCACGGCCTACGACACCTATACGGTGCAGTTCGTCGACACCATGAGCGCGGGGCTCGACCCCTCCAAGGTCGCCGCGAGCATGCGCGTGTACGTGGCGGCGGGCACGGACGGCGGCTTCGACACCGTTTCGGCCGACAAGGACGGCCGCGTCGGCACCGACCCCGCGAAGGGCTGGACCGATATCACGGCCCAGTGCGCCACCAAGGTAGCGGCCGACGGCAAGACCTTCACCGTGCGCACCGCCGACCTCATCGCCGCGCTCGGCGGGGCCGACGCCTTCGCCGCGGGCGCCCGCGTGGTCGCCGTGTACGACGCGCCGTTGGGGGCCAATTGCAATCGAGGCGCCACCAAGGGCAACCCCAACGAGGTCTACCTGCGCTACCCGCGCTCTCCCTTCGCCGACCAGTCCGGCGACGCCGGATTCACCCGCACGCCGAGCGATGACGCCACGGCCTATACCTGGGGGCTCAGCCTCATCAAGCGCTCAAGCTCGGACGATAAACCGCTCGCGGGCGCCAAGCTGCGCATCATCGATGACCGCGGACGTATTCTAACGACTGACGGCTCGTGGTCGACGGATTCCGACGCGTACGTCACCTCGGGCGCAGATGGCCATGTGGAATTGAGCGGTGTGGACGCGGGCGTCTATATCGTCGAGGAAATCGCGGCACCCAAGGGCTACACCGCCTTTGAGGGCAAACGTACGGCGGCGGTTACGGCCGAGGGCCTGGACGTTAAACAGGTGGCGGCCGCGAAGCCCAAGGTGACCGTGTCGGCCGAAAGCCCTCTGTGGGTTGATACCGCCGATGCCGGGACGGGTTCGATTGAGCTGTCGGTGCTCAACACCCCAAGCAAAGAAGCAAGTCGAGGCTTTATGCCCTCGACGGGAGATAGAACGTTGGTGCTGGTGGCGGTTTTGGCTGCCATCGGAGCGGCGGCTATTGTTGTCGCGCTCGTCATCAAGCGGGGAGGCGGGCGTCGTGAAAAATAATTGCCCCCCCTTGCTCAATGGCGTGCTGCCTCCGTAGCAGTGACGCGCAGGCCTAGCGACCTGATGATCATTGGTTTTGTAAAAGTTACTAGAGAACCCTCCAAGAAAGAGGACCAAACACGAAGACAACCAAGAGCATCGCCCGCCCGGCAGTAACCGCTGGACTTACGGCGGCGTTATGGCCCCGATGGCCATGGCGTTTGCTGAGGGCGCGCCGACGGTTTTGAGGAGTAGCTGTTCGCCTCGAGCATCAACACGAGACA
>CABUGR010000027.1 GCA_902491135.1 uncultured Collinsella sp.
TCCGCAGGGGTCGGAGCGTCTTGCGAATATCGCCGATGCGCTATCGAACGTTACGGCAAAAACGGTGCTGCTCACGGCCCATCCCAAGGGTGGGGCTCACGAGGTTGTGGTGCCTCAGGTGGCTCCGCTGCTCAGCGCAATTCCCAATCTCGTGTTCTTCCAGACGATTGCGGCAGTAATCGCCGAGCGTCTGAAGTCATGGGACGTTCACCCGTATCTCGATGCCGTCTCCAAGCAAATGGAGGTCAAGGCAGAGGGCTACGAAGAGTCAGTCAATGCGCTTAAGGCCAAAGCGGCCGAGTGTTACGGAATGTAAGCGGGTTTGATGCCCGTTGGCATGGGGGATGTGGAAACAACCCCAGAAAGGAGAGACAAATGAAGGAAACCGAGAAGATCGAGATCATGCATTTCGACCAGGAGGGCTATCTCGAGGACGGCAAGGCGCTCTACGAGACCGGCAAGAAGATGACCGCGCTCGCCGACAAGGTCGCCGACGAGGGCTACGACGCCGTGTTCCTGATGGGCGTCGGCGGCACCTGGGACGAGCTCATGCAGCTCGAGTACCTCATGAACAAGTTCGGCGACCGCGACCTCGAGGTCTACCTGATCCACGCCGCCGAGTGGAACGCCATGGGCCACAAGCGCATGACCGAGAAGTCCGTCGTGCTCACCGCCTCCGAGTCCGGCACCACCCCCGAGGTCCTCGAGGCCGTCAAGAAGATGAAGGGCATGGGCGTGCGCGTCTACGCCATGACCAAGCCCGAGGGCCCCATCGGCCAGGCTGTGGGCGCCGAGAACTGCGTCGCCATGGCTTCTGACCATGGTTCGGGCGGCTGCGAGAAGGGCTACTACCTCGCCGACTGCTTCGGCCTGCGCCTGCTCAACCGCCGCGGCTGCTTCCCCAAGTTCGATCTGTTTATCGAGCAGACCAAGGACATCTGGAAGGACATGCTCGATATCCGCAAGCGCTTCGAGCCGCGCGCCGAGGAGCTCGCCAAGAAGTACGCCCTGGCCCCCTACACCATGTTCATCGGCTCCGGCGCCCTGTGGGGCGAGACCATCCTGTTCTCGATGTGCATCCTCGAGGAGATGCAGTGGAAGCGCACCCGCTACATCACCTCGGCCGACTTCTTCCACGGCACCCTCGAGCTCGTGGAGCCCGGCGTCCCGGTCTTCCTGTTCATGGGCGAGGACGAGAACCGCAAGCTCGACGAGCGCGTCCGCGCGTTCCTCAACCGCGGCGTGACCGGCGACACCGACATCAACGTCATCGACACCGCCGAGTTCGCGATCCCCGGCCTTGACGACGAGTTCCGCGTCATCGTGTCTCCGTGGATTCTGACGGTGCTCGTGACCGACCGCCTGGCTCGCTACTACGAGACGGTCACCAAGCACAACCTCAAGTATCGTCGTTACTATCACCAGTTCGACTACTAAGAGCAAATAACGTTTGTGTAATTGGGCCCCGCTCCTATATGGAACGGGGCCCCGTTTGGGTTGGAGAGTAATTATGAGCTACCCCCAGCTTGCCGTTATGAATATCAGCCATCGCTACTTTGATCTTGAGGAGTTCTTTTCTTCGGCAGCGGCCTCGGGCTATACGTGTTGCGAGCTTTGGACCGGGGCGATGCATCTGTATGTCGATTGCCATGGATACGATTCGCTCGAGCAGGTGCGGGAGCTGTCACAGCGGTATGGGGTTCGGATTGTGGGGCTTTGTCCCGAACAGAACAACCCCAAGCCGTGGAATATCGCGGCGCGCGGGAATGAGGCGCGTGCCCGCACACTCGCGTACTTTAAGAACGTTGTAGATATTGCGGAGGAACTTGGAGCCGAGCAGGTCATGGTTTCGAGCGGCTGGGCATTTTTGAACGAGCCGATTGAGGACGCGTGGGGTCGCAGCGCCTCGATGCTGCGTGCGATTGCCGAACATGCGGGAGAGCGCGGCGTGCGACTGGTGCTCGAGGCCCTACAGCCGGTTGAGTCGATGATCGTGAACTCGGCGGCCGATACGAAGCGCATGATCGAGGCGGTTGATCATCCGGCACTTAAGGCGTGTCTGGATTTGGGCGCTATGGCGGTGGCAGGGGATACCATCGACGATTATTTCGATCTACTTGGCGATGATGTCGCCCACGTGCATTTTGTCGATGTTGCGGCAGATGGCACGACGCATCTTGCCTGGGGTGACGGCGACCGCGATATGCGCGCCGACCTAGATAGGCTGGTGTCGCGCGGCTATCGCGGAGTTGTTTCGGCCGAGACCTATGATTGGCGCTATTTCGCCAATCCCGCGGCAGCCGACGCTCAGGTTATGGCGGAGTACCGACGCGCGATTGGCGCCTAAGTGGGACAGGGCGCCGAGTTGGCGTTTGACGCTTTTTGAGAAACGGGACGTGCTTTCCGCTTGAGGCTTCTGGCGGAAAGCACGTCCCAGAACAGGCGCTCAGAATGGGACACACTTTCCGCTGAGGACCTCAACCGGAAACCGCATCCCAGTTTTTGGCTGGCGGGCGGGACACGCTTTCCCCTATGTTTCCAAATGAATACGCTATGAGCCGAGGAGGACGATTCTCCCCGCAAGCACTCTAGTATGCTAAAGTACCCAAAAGACCGGCGGAGCTATGCCGGTCGTTTGTTCTGTATGCAACACAGCATGAGGAGGCTCACCAGATGACGGCCACACCGTGGGGATTCCGGGACATATTGCCCGAGGAGGCTCAGGCGCGCGAGGAGATCGCGCTGACGGTGAAGGGCTGCTTTAGGGAGCATCATTATCTGCCGGTTGAGACGCCGCTGCTCGAGGACAAGGGCTCGCTCGAGGAGGGCGGCCGTATCGCGGACACGCCGTTTAAGCTTTTTGACGATGACGGCCGCTTGTTGGTGGTTCGTCCCGACAATACGTTGCCGATCGTGCGTTTGGTCTCGACCCGCATGCGCGCGGCCGACTTGCCGCTGCGCCTGCGCTATGAGGCGCCGGTGGTTCGCGAATGCCAGCGCAATGCCGGCGGTTCGCGTCAATTTACCCAGCTGGGTTTTGAGCTCATCGGCGCGGGCGATACCGCGGGCGATGTCGAGATCGTCTCGCTGGTGGCCGAGGCCGTTCGCAAGTTGGCGCTGCCCGATGCGCGCATTATCGCAGGTAGCGTGCGCCCGTTTAAGGAGCTGCTCGCGGCGTGCGAGGATCGCGAGCTGGCTGCCGAGGCTCTGCGCTGCGTGCACGCCAACGACTTTGTGGGCCTCGATGCCCGCGTGGCGGCAAGCGCCGAGACCGATGCCGTTAAGGCCGCCGTCAGCGAACTGCCGCGCCTGCATGGTGGGGCCGAAGTGCTCGATCGCGTGGATGCGCTGCTGGCGGCTGCCGGTATTGTCGCGCCGCTGACGCGCGAACTCCGTGCCCTGGTTGATGGTCTGGCTCCCGAGGACGCCCAGGTGCTGTCGTTCGACTTCTCCATCATGAACTCTTTCGATTACTACACGGGCCTGGTCTTTAAGGCCTATGCCGGTGGCCTGCCCGATCCGGTGGGCTCGGGCGGTCGCTACGACTCTATCTTTACCGGCGCGTTCGGCGACGGCATCGAGGTGCCGGCGGCGGGCTTCGCCTTTTCGCTCGAGCGTCTGGAGGCCGCGTGCACCTCTGCCGAGGACGCCGCCTCCGATGGTGACCACGCCGTGGGCCGCGGCGCCGAAGGCCCGCTACGCATCGCCGTGCCCAAGGGCTCGCTTAAGGCCGACACGCTCGACGTGCTCGAGGCCGCGGGCCTGGACGTCTCTGAGCTGCGCGACCCCGGCCGTCACCTGATTGTGCGCGGTCGCGACACGCGTGCCGGCGAGGGCACGGTCGGCGATATCGAGTTTGTCATCGTGCGTCCCAGCGACGCGCCCGCTTTTGTGGGCTGTGGTGGTGCCGATTGCGGCATCTGTGGCTGGGACTCGCTCATCGAGGCAGACCTCAACTTGCTGCAGCTGGTCGATCTGGGCTACGGCCTGTGCACGTTTATCGAGGCAGAGCCCGCGTGGCGCGCCGGCCAGGCCGAGCGCAACTATGCCCGCCGCGGGTCGCTTCGCGTGGCCACCAAGTATCCGCGCATCGCGAGTGCCTGGTATGCCGAGCGCGGCGTGAACGCCGATATCGTCTCACTGCACGGCAACATCGAGCTGGGCCCCATCGTCGGCATGACCGATCGCATCGTGGATATTGCCGCCACGGGCGCCACGCTGCGCGATAACGACCTGGTCATCACCGGCCGCATCATGGACTGCACGGCCCGCTTCTTTGTCAATCCGGGCGCCGCACGTCTGGATCCGCGCGTACGCAATCTGGCAGATCGCTTGGCGGCTGCCGTGAAGGACAAGCATTTTGAGCCCGTCGCGGGCTCGGCACAATAGCGCGAGCGCGCACGGGCGCCCCAACGTACGGGCTGCGGGCCGACTGGTGCCGCTGCCCAGTCGCTCGTTTTTCGAACACAACCTCGACCGATAGGGGATACCGATATGAAGACCATCAAGCTTGCTCCCGGTGAGCGCCTCGTTACCAACCAGCTCAACCGCAAGGGCGTGCTGCCGCAAAACATCGTCGACGCCGCCCGCGATATCGTGGCCAACGTGCGTGCCAACGGCGATGCCGCGGTGCGCGATTACTGCCAGCGTTTTGACGGTGTCGAGCTGCAGAGCTTCCGTCTGCCGCAAGAGCAGATCGATGCCGCGCTCGAAGGCCTCGATCCCGCTTTTGCCGCGGCGCTCGAAAAGGCTGCACGCCAGATTCGTGAGTTCCACCAGCGCGAGGTCGAGCAGAGCTGGTTTACCACGCGTGCGGACGGCACGATGCTCGGCGTTAAGGTGACCCCGCTCGCGGCGGCCGGCATCTACGTGCCGGGCGGTCGCGCGCAGTATCCCTCCACGGTGCTCATGAATGCCATTCCCGCCAAGGTTGCCGGCGTCAAGCGCGTGGTCATGGTGACCCCGCCGCAGAAAGATGGCCTGATCAGCCCGTATACGCTCGCCGCGGCAAAGCTCGGCGGCGTGGACGAGATCTATATGGTGGGTGGCGCTCAGGCCGTGGCCGCGCTGGCGTACGGCACCGAGACTATTCCGCGCGTCGACAAGATCACCGGCCCGGGCAACGCCTTTGTCGCTGCGGCCAAGCAGATTGTCTCGGGCGACGTGGGTATCGACATGGTCGCTGGCCCCTCCGAAGTCTGCGTGCTGGCCGATGCCACGGCCAAGCCCATGGTGGTCGCGGCCGACCTGATGGCCCAGGCCGAGCACGATCCGCTGGCAGCCTGCTATCTGGTGACCTGCGACGAGCAGTTTGCGCGCGAGGTCGAGGCAGGCATCGATATCCTGGTGGCGCAGTCGCCGCGTGCCGAGATCACGCGTGCTTCGCTCGACAATGAGGGCCCCATCGTGGTGGCCGCCGACATGGCTGCCGCCGTCGAGGCGGTGAATACCGTGGCGCCCGAGCACTTGGAGCTGCACTGCAAGGACGCGATGGGCCTGCTCGGCGGCATTCGCAACGCCGGCGCCATCTTTGTGGGCGCTTGGAGCTCCGAGCCGCTCGGCGATTATGTTGCCGGTCCCAACCACACGCTGCCAACCGGCGGCACGGCCATGTTCTCCAACCCGCTTTCGGTCGAAGAGTTCGTTAAGCGCTCGAGCGTCATTTGCTATACGCCCGAGGGCCTGTGGGCGCACGCGCTTTCTGCTGCCCTGCGTCGTCGCGTGCTGGAGCAGGGCGAGGATGCCGTGAGTGCCGAGTCACTGGCTGCGGCCGACCTGACCAAGGTCGCCTGGCCGGGCGACGCCGTGGCGACGGTTGCTGAGGGCGTGGACCTGGCGGCGGCTGCGGGCGGTGCCGCTGGCGCGACCGGCGAGGAGGCCTAATATGGCCGAGCTGACGCCCCGCATGAAGGAGCTCGTCCAGCCCTACTTGACCGGCATCGAGCCCTACGATCCCAACTTTACGCCCACGCGCATCAATCTTTCGGCCAACGAGAACACCTATCCCGTGCCGGCCGGCGTGCGCGAGGCGGTTGATGCGGCCTTGGCTGCCGCACCGCTCAACCGCTATCCCGATCCCATGTCCAACGACCTGCGCGACGAGCTTGCTGCCTGGCATGGCGTGACGCGCGAGAACATCTGCGTGGGCAACGGCGGCGACGAGCTACTCTATAACTTCCTGCTGGCGTTTGGCGGCGCGGGGCGGACCCTGCTCAACTGCCCGCCGTGCTTTAGCGAGTATGCGTTCTTTGCGTCGCTGTGCCAGACCGAGGTGCGCGACGTGTGGCGCGACCCGGCGACCTTTGAGCTCGACCAGGCGGCGGTGCTTGCGGCGGCTCCCGAGTGCAATCTGGCGATCGTGACCTCGCCCAACAATCCCACGGGTGACGTGGCGCCGCTCGACTTTGTTGCGGCTCTGTGCGATGCCTGCCCCGGCATGGTCATGGTCGACGAGGCCTACGTGGAGTTTGCCGACGATTCGTTTGGCGCGGCAACTACGGCGCAAGGCCTTATTGCCGAGCATCCTAACCTGGTGATTCTGCATACACTGTCCAAGGCGTTCGGCGCCGCCGGCACGCGCCTGGGCTATGTGATCGCGGCGCCCGAGGTCATCGACGTGTTCGCGGCGATTCGCCAGATCTATTCGGTCAACGTGTTGAGCCAGGCGGCGGCGCTTGCCTGCGTGCGTGCCCGCGATGCGTACGCGCCCGTGGTGGCACAGGTCGCATCCGAGCGCGAGCGCGAGTTGTGTGCCCTGCGCGCGATGTCTGCCGAGGGTCTGCCCGTGGAGGCGTGGCCGAGCGCGGCGAACTTTGTGCTTGTGCGCACGCCGCATGCCACGCGCGTGCGCGAGCGTCTGCGCGACGAGTATTCGATTTTGGTGCGCGACTTTAGTTACGCGCCGGGGCTCGCGGACTGTCTGCGCATTACCGTAGGCACCCCGCAGGAAAACGACGAGGTGCTGGCCGCGTTTGCCGTGCTGGTGAAGGAGGAGATGTAGATGGACCGCTATGCCGAGGTGACCCGCAAGACGGGCGAGACCGACATTGTCGTAAAGCTCGACCTGGATGGAAGCGGCGTGTGCGATATCTCGACCGGTGTGCCGTTTTTCGACCACATGCTCAACGCTTTTGGCCGCCATGGCCTGTTCGATCTGACGGTGCACGCGGTGGGCGACGTGGAGGTCGATGCGCATCATACCGTCGAGGACACGGGCATTGTGCTGGGCGAGGCGTTTTGCCAGGCGCTGGGCGACAAGGCGGGCATTACACGCTTTGCCGATGCAGCGATTGCCATGGACGAGACACTCGTGATGGCTGCCGTGGACATTTCGGGTCGCGGCCAGGCCTACTGCGAGCTGCCCGTGCCGACCGAGCGCGTGGGCAGCTTTGATACCGAGCTGGCCGTCGAGTTCTTCTATGCCTTTGCACACGATGCCAAGCTCACGCTGCACGTGCGCGAGCTGGCGGGCGGCAACTCGCACCACATTATCGAGGCCGCCTTTAAGGCCGTGGGCCGCACGATGCGTCACGCCTGCGAGCTCGATCCCCACGTGCAGGGCATCCCCAGCACCAAGGGCTCGCTGTAACCGTCACAAGGGTAAAACCACCACGAAGGTGACTGTCCCCTTTGCGGTGGTTTTGGATGATGAGAAGTGGAGGGTCGCGTGGGCGAACCGAAGATTGTGGTGGTCGACTACCACAAGGGCAACTTGTCGAGCGTCGTGCGCGGGCTTGCGCGCGCCGGTGCCGCCGCCTGCACGTCGGACGATCCGGAGCAGATCCGCAACGCCGACGGCCTGGTCATCCCGGGCGTGGGCGCGTTCTATGACGCGATCGCCTTTATGCGCCAGAGCGGCGAGGCGGACGCGGTGCTCGATGCCATCGCCGTTGGAACTCCGCTGCTCGGCATCTGCCTGGGGCTTCAGCTATTTTTTGAGCGTGGCAACGAGGGCGTGCCTGCGGACAAGGGCGTGGTCGCCGACGGCAACGCCCCCGAGCGGGCTGACGGTCCCTGGGTCGATGGCCTGGGTATTATGCGCGGCTCGTGCACGCGCTTGGAGTCGAGTCGCCTGAAGGTGCCGCACGTGGGCTGGGACCAGGTGCACATGACGTCCGCCGGTGCGGCCGATCCGCTGCTTGCCGGTTTTGCCGAGGGCGCCAACATGTACTTCACCCACAGCTACGCGGTGGCCGACGACGTCGATGCCGCCGATGTGTTGGCGCGCACGCACTATACACGGAGTTTCCCGTGCATCGTGCGCCATGGCAACGTGTGGGGCTGCCAGTTCCATCCCGAGAAATCCTCCGCGCTGGGTCAGCGCATCCTTAAGAACTTCGTCAACATCATCGAGGAGGTCGGCCGATGATTCTGTTTCCCGCAATCGATCTGATCGGCGGCAAGGTTGTACGCCTGGAGCGCGGCGACCGCAGCCGCTGCAAGGTATATTCCGACGACCCTGTGGCTGTCGCCCGCTCGTTTGCCGAGCAGGGCGCTAGCTGGGTGCACGTCGTCGACCTGTCCGCTGCCTTTGGCGAGGACGAGGACACCTGCGCTGCCAACTCGGCGGCGATTAAGGCCATCTGCGGCGTCGACGGTCTGTCCGTGGACGTGGGCGGCGGCGTCCGCTCGCTCGCACGCATCGACGAGCTGGCCGGCTATGGTGCTCGCCGCATTGCGCTGGGCACCGTGCTGGTGACCGAGCCGGGTTTTGCCGAGGTGGCAGCCCAAGGCTTTGGCGAGCTGCTGGTCGCCGACATTGCCGCGCGCGACGGCCAGGTTAAGGTGAACGGCTGGCGCGACGGCGCGGGCGTGGCACTCGACGATGCCGTGGCGCAGCTTACCGAGCTGGGCTTTAAGCATCTGGTGTATACCGACATCTCGCGCGATGGCATGCAGACGGGCATCGATGTGGCGGCGTATCGCCATGTGGCCGAGGTCGCGGGCTTTCCCGTCGTGGCTTCGGGCGGTATCTCGACGCTCGACGACATCCGCGCACTGGCCGCGGTGGGTGAGGTCGCGATTGAAGGCGCCATTACCGGCCGTGCGCTCTACGAGGGCAACTTTACGCTGGTTCAGGCGCTGGCCGCCGCCCGAGGGGAGGAATAGCCCATGCTTACCAAACGCGTGATTCCCTGTCTGGATGTTAAGGACGGTCGTGTGGTCAAGGGCGTCAACTTCGTGAGCCTGCGCGATGCGGGCGATCCGGTGGAGCTGGCCCGCGCCTACGACCGCGAGGGTGCGGACGAGGTCGTCTTTCTGGATATTACCGCGGCGAGCGACAACCATCGAGATGGCGGCGCATGCGGCCGAGGAGCTGGCCATTCCCTATACCGTGGGCGGCGGCTTTCGCGACCTGGCGGGCATGCGCACCATGGTTGCCGCCGGTGCCGACAAGGTGTCGCTCAACTCTGCCGCCGTGCGCGACCCGTCGTTGATCAGCCAGGCCGCCGCGGCGTTTGGCACCCAGGCCGTGGTCGTGGCGATCGATGCCAAGCG
>CABUGR010000028.1 GCA_902491135.1 uncultured Collinsella sp.
ACAGCTCGTATCTTTCGGGCATTAACGTGGCCGAGCTCATGTACGCGGCAAACGTCGTGATGGCCCACGCAATCGACCTGTCGCAGGTGCTTATGCTCTACGGCCTGGTGTTTGCGATGTACTTTGTGCTCAACTTTGGCATCTCGTTGCTGGTGAGGGCTTATCAACGCCGTATCGTAGCCGCATAGTCCTGGTTTCCCAAGCACGGCACCTTGCCTCTCAATCGTCGCTTGCGTACATTTAGTACGCGGCGCTCCTCTTTCGGGGCAATCTGTCGCACTTGGGAAACCAGGACGGTCGTAAGTGACAAAATGGGAATCAGGAATCGCCTATTTCTCATTTGCTAGAAAGGAATCGCGATGAGCGATCTGGAGAATAAGAAGAATCCTGTGGTCATTACCATCGCGCGCGACTTTGGCGCCGAGGGCCACGAGATTGGCCGCATGCTTGCCGACGAGTTGGGGATTCCGCTGTACGATAACGAGCTGCTGGTACGTGCGTCGCTGCGCGCGGGCGAGTCGCTCGATAAGATGGCCGCCTATGATGAGCGTCTGGCCGTGGAGAACATGGCGTTTCTGCCCGACCGCTACGATGCGCGTTCGTACTCGGATAAGTTGTTCCAAAAGATGAGCCAGGTGATTTTGGATCTGGGCGAGACCGAGAGCTGCATTATCGAAGGTCGCCTGTCCGACTACCTGCTGCGTAACAACCCCAACCACATTGCCGTGTTGGTGACCGCACCCTTTGAGGACCGCGTCGAGATTGTGCGCAAGAAGCGTGGCCTTAACAAAAAGAAGGGCGCCAAGCTGGTCAAACAGCAGCAGAAGGCGCGCGAGGCGTTCTATAAGCGCTATAGCGCCGGCAAGTGGAAGATGACGAGCGGTAAAGACATCGTCGTCAACCGCGCCAAGCTGGGCCGCGAAGGCTGCAAGGACGTCATCGCCGCGGCCTACCGCTACAAGGTGGCGCAGCTCGAAGGCTAGCTGACCAAAACCACCACAAAGGGGACAGGCACCTTTGTGGTGGTTTTTGTTTTAGGCCGAGGGGAAGGCCTTGGCGGCGGTGTCTATCCTCGGCTTTTGCAAAATCTCGATCTGTAACACCAAGCCAGCGAAAATGGCTCTAACTGTTACAGATTTAGATGAACCGTCCGGCCGTCAGCCCAACGTCTTGATCTGTAACACCAGGCGGCATATTTGGCCTCTAGCTGTTACAGATTGAGATAAAGCGGAGGCGGCTGGCGCAATATCTCGATCTGTAACAACTACGATGCTCAACAGGGCCTAACTGTTACAGATTGAGACAAACGCCGGAATTGGTTTGCCGACCAGGCCCCCAACCACTACAAAGGTGCCTGTCCCCATCGTGGTGGTCGGGCGGCCGGCATAGAAAAAGTCCCCGCCGGGCGTGTGCTCGACGGGGACTTTGCCGTTTGGGGGCTAGCGCTGCAGGTGATTATTCGCCCAGCAGGCTCTTGGTGATGGAGGCAGCGGCCTTCTTGCCGGCGCCCATCGCCAGAATGACCGTAGCGGCACCGGTGACGATGTCGCCGCCGGCCCAGATGCGGGGATCGGTGGTCTGGCCGGTCTCCTCGTCGGCAACGATGTAGCCCCACTTGTTGAGCTCCATCTTGCCGCCGATCTTGGCAGCGAAGGGGTTGGCGTTGGTGCCGATAGCCGAGATCGCGACGTCGCAGGGGATCTCCTCGATGGCGCCCTCGATGGGCACCGGGCGACGACGGCCGGACTCGTCAGGCTCGCCGAGTTCCATCTTCTGGACCTTGACGGCGCACACGGAGCCGTCCTCGCCAGCGACAAACTCGAGCGGGGAGACGAGCGGCAGAACCTCGACGCCCTCGGCCTTGGCATGGTGCAGCTCGGCACGACGGCAGGGCATCTCGTCCTCGGTACGACGGTAGGCGATGATGGCGTGCTCGGCGCCCAGGCGCTTGGCGGTACGGACGGCGTCCATAGCCACGTTGCCGCCACCAAAGACAACGACGTTCTTGCCGTGCTTGGTGGGGGTGTCGTACTCGGGGAACTTGTTGGCCTTCATCAGGTTCACGCGGGTGAGGTACTCGTTCGCGAAGAAGACGTTGGGCAGGTTCTCGCCGGGGACGTTGAGGAACTTGGGCAGGCCAGCGCCGGTCGCCACGTAGATGGCGTCGAAGCCCTGCTCGAACAGCTCCTCGGCCGTGGCCATGTTGCCTACGACGGAGTTGTACTCAAACTTGACGCCCATGTCCTCCAGGCCGTCGATCTCGCGCTTGACGACCGCCTTGGGCAGACGGAACTCGGGGATGCCGTAGACCAGCACGCCGCCGCCGGTGAAGAAGGCCTCGAAGACGGTGACGTCAAAGCCGTTGCGGGCGAGCTCGCCGGCGCAGGTGATGCCGGACGGGCCAGAGCCGACGACGGCGACCTTCTTGCCGTTCTTGGGGGCCATCTTGGGCGTGGAGGCGAGCTCGGGGCGGTCACCCAGGAAGCGCTCGAGCTGGCCGATGGCCACGGGCTCGGACTTCTTGCCACGGATGCACTTGCCCTCGCACTGGTTCTCCTGCGGGCAGACGCGACCGCAGATGGCGGGAAGCATGGAGTCCTCGCGGATGGTATCGAGAGCGCCGCCAAAGTCCTTCTCGCGGATCTGCTCGATAAAGCGGGGGATGTTGATGTTGACGGGGCAGCCCTCAACACAGAACGGCTTCTTGCAGTTGAGGCAGCGCTCGGCCTCGGCCAGCGCCATCTCCTCGGTGAAGCCCTTGTCGACGGGGCGGAAGTCGCAGGCGCGCTCGGCAGCCGGCTCCTCGTTATCGGGGGTGCGGGGCGACTTCATATCGGCAACGAAACGACCGTTAACTAGTGGCATGCGCAGCTCTTTTCCTCATAGGCCTTGAGGGACTCGCCCTCTTCGGAACGGTAAGCGGCCTGGCGGGCACGAAGGTCATCCCAGTCGACCAGGGTGGCATCGAAGTCGGGGCCGTCGACGCAAGCAAACTTGGTCACGCCGCCCACCTCGACGCGGCAGCAGCCGCACATGCCGGTGCCGTCAACCATGATGGGGTTGAGGGACGCGGTGATGGGGGTGTCGTACTTCTGGGCGGTGAGGGTCGAGAACTTCATCATCGGAACGGGGCCGACGCAGAAGACCTGGCTCACGGCCTTGTCCTGCAGCAGACGCTCCAGCGGAGCGGTGACAACGCCCTGCTCGCCGTAGGAGCCGTCGTCAGTGGTGATGTGGATGTGGTCCTCGTCGAGGAGCTCGCGGAACTGGTCCTCCATGAGCAGGAGGTCCTTGGTGCGGGCGCCCATGATGGCGTGCACCTCGTGGCCGGTCTCGACCAGGTGCTTGGCGACCGGGAAGGCAATTGCCAGGCCGACGCCGCCGCCAATGACGGCGCAGGGGCCCTCAGCCATCTCGGTGGGAACGCCCAGCGGGCCCACGACGTCGCGCAGCGACTCGCCGGCCTCGTAGGTGGAAAGCATCTCGGTGGTCTTGCCGATCACCATGAAGATGAACTCGACCCAGCCCTCGTCACCGTTCCAGCCGGCCAGGGTAAACGGGACACGCTCGCCCGTCTCGTTGGCGCGAACCATGAGGAACTGTCCAGCGTGCGCATGCTTGGCGATTGCAGGCGCCTCGATGCGGAACTTGAACACCTTCTCCGAGAACTGCGTCTTCTCCAGGATCTTATACATAGAACCCCTCTCTTGTTAGGGCTGCCGAACCGTGCCTCCACGGAAATGGACGGTAGCCCGAATAAAACCGTACGCGCACAGGCGTTGTGCAGACATACGGTGCAAATTATACCCTCATGGCAATGTCGCTTACGTGTTTCTTTGGCAGGTGGGAAAAGGGTTTATCCACTTCGGCCTACCAAATAGGGACAGGTTTATTTTGGTCGGTTTTATCAGGCAAAACGGCAAAGGGGCCGGCCTCGGGTTGTGATGAGGCCGGCCCCCTTTGGGGCGCTGCATATGTATGGCGGCACAGGGTTTATTACGGCGCGGCTGTCATGGCGTTTCCGTAGATAAAACCTGCCAAAATAACCCTGTCCCTAAATAGTAGGTTTTAGTGCTTGCCGTTGGCGGAGGCGGCGCCGTTGACATGGTCGCGAGCATAGACTACGCCGTGCACAATCGCCAGGCCGGCGGCGTCGGCCGCGCGGGCGCAGGTGTCCTGGAAATCCTCGGCCTCGCGGGCGCGCAGCTGCTTAAGCACGTAGTCGGCGACGGCCATCTTGCCGGGAGGGTTGCCGATGCCGGTGCGGATGCGGCTGAAGTCGCGGCTGCCCATCTTATCGATGATGGAACGCAGGCCGTTGTGACCGGCATGGCCGCCGCCCACCTTAACACGCACGTCGCCGGCGGGAATATCGAGCTCGTCGTGGATGACGAGCAGCTCCTCGGCCTTGATCTTGTACTCGCGGCAGAGTTTGGAGATGGGCCCGCCCGAGGTGTTCATGTACGACTGCGGCTTGACCAGTACAATCTGGCGCTTGCCGCCCTCTTCCTCGGGATCGTTGATGTTGATGAGCGCGATCTCGGCGCCTGCTTGGTTTTTCCAGTACGTGACGCCGGCCTGACGGGCCAGCTCGTCGATCGCCTTAAAACCGGCGTTGTGGCGGGTCTCGGCATACTCATCGCCAGGGTTGCCAAGTCCGGCAACCATGCGAATCTTAAGCGGCTGTGCAGCTGCCATGTTCATCCTTTCGTTGATTTGTCGCCTGCTATGGTGAGCGACCCTGTTGCCGCTGTCAAATGGAGGGCAATTGAGGTTGTTTGGGGGCGTTTGGACGGCCGTCAAAATCCGAGGTGGACAGTTAGTTCAGATACGTATAAGTTCTGAGGACTCGAATTGCTCAATTCAATGCCGATACGTTGTTTTGGAACTTTAGTTAGTCCATATGACGCTGTTTTGAAGTCTACCCCGCTTTCAAATAGGGCGAATGGTATAGAGATAGCTGCAAAACAGCCTAATTCAATGTGTCTATTTATACGTATTTGAACTAACTGTCCAGCCCTGTTCGACGGCGCACGGGTGATTCGCCGTTTAGACCGGCGCAAGGCCGATTCCGGCCCGCAGAGCGTTGAGCCAAGCGGCCTGACGCTTGCGATAGCCCTTGATGCGATATCGGAATCGGACTCCTGCGAGTCGATGCATCGTTTGGGCGAAGGCTTCGAGTGCAACAAGGTCTTTCATTTGGTCGCGATTGATAACCAGGACGTGGATGCCCATTGCCTTGAGGCCATTATTTCGATTGCCATCGTGGATGCGAGCGTTTTGAAGCTCATGCCCAATTCCGTTGTATTCGTTGTCGACTCCGGCTGCCGGGCAATATAGGTCGCAGATGGCATAGGGGATGCCCGAGGACATGTTGACCGCAAGAGTGTCGAAGTCGATTCGATAGTTGAGTAGCAGGCCTCCCATGGGCAGACTGCAACATCCGAATCCTCCAAAGCGCATGGGCGCTCCGAGAACGGCAAACATTAGGGATTCGGCTGGGGATGCAGATCCGGGTCGGGCAAGTTTGACTGCCGTGCGAAACGATGTGTATGAGCTACTTTTGGCGAAGCGTGCAACCACCTCAAGCTCTTCGATAGTTGTGGCGGGCTCGCATTTGTAGTGTGCCTGTTCATAGCGGGTTTCGTTCTGTTGCTCGACCACCGACTGGTTGCCCAAGCAATCAAGATCGCCCGTCGCTGCGCAGCCATCGCCCTTGGGCCAGATGTCGTCATGGGCAATGGGGTATGTTGCCCCGGGAGGAAGGGAGTAGGTTCCGAGCAGTTCCATGAGAAGCATCAAGGTTTTGGCGACTGATTCATTTTTGGAACAAAGCATGGCTGTCACGGCAGGAGACGTTGCGTAGATGTCGGCCTCGACGTGCATAATTGCACCTTCAGGAAGCGGAGCGGTGAGAATATGCTGAAGAAGCCGCTTGTCGGGGCGTCTGTTGTCTTCGTCTGAAACGAGAAGATCGAGTAGTTCGGAATCATCTTCATCCCAGGCATCGAGTATCGAAAGTGCGTCAAAGTCTATCGCGTCATTATTGGGAATGCAGCTAGCCAAGGCCTGTGCTTGCTGTCCACTATCAACGGAGTCCCAGGGTAGGGCAGAGTACGTCCGTCGTGCGCGACGAATTGCGCGGAGGGCGGAGAAATGTGAAATCACGGTCGTCATGGCTATAACGTACTAAGTTGGCGGCAGAATGCGACCGCCATACCGTTCTTTTCGCTCAGCGGGGCGCTGCGCGCCATGAACGGCTGGGTGTTATGAAATCGGTAGAAATCGGTTGAGGGGATTGCAGGATATTGAGCTCTGCCGCGAAGGTTGACGATAGCTACCGGACAGTTAGTTCAGATACGTACAAGGCGGCGGGCGATCGAGGCGTTTCTAAGGGCCTTTAAGGGCGATTTGAGGGTAAATATGCGGCGGTTGTACTCGAAAACGATGAGCTTTGGACGGCGGGGCATCCGCCGGGGAGCTCAGAAGGCTCCGAACGGTCCTTTGGAGCTTTAAAAAATACGCATCTGAACTAACTGTCCAGGGAAGGTTGGCGAGGGATGGAAAAAGGGCCGGAAGCGAGCTTCCGGCCCTTTAAAAACATCAAAGATGATGCGATATGCGTTGGATTACAGCGCGAAATCGCCGCCGACGAGCGTGGAGACGGGCTCCTCGTGGTAGACGGCGGAGATGGCCTGAGCGAACTCCTCGGCGACCGAGATGGTCTTGATCTTGCCGCCGACCTCGACGGGAATGGCGTCGGTGACGAGGCACTCGACGATGGGGGCATCGTTCAGACGCTCGATGGCCGGACCGGAGAAGATGCCGTGGGTGGCGCAGACGTAGATGTCGCCAGCGCCCATGGCCTTGAGCTCCTTGACGTTGGCGCACAGGGTGCCAGCGGTGTCGATCATGTCGTCGTTGATGATGCAGGTCTTGCCCTTGATGTCACCGATGATGCCCATGACCTCGGCGGCGTTGTGGCGCGGACGGCCCTTGTGGGCGATGGCCAGGTCGCAGCCGAGCATGTCGGACAGCTTCTTGGCGGCCTTGGCGCGACCCACGTCGGGGGAGACGACAACCAGGTTGTCGGTGTCGAAGTGCATGTCGTTGTAGTACTGGCCAAACAGCGGCAGCGCGGACAGGTGGTTAACCGGGATATCGAAGAAGCCCTGGATCTGGCCCTGGTGCAGGTCGAGGGTGATGATGCGGTTGACGCCGGCGCGTTCGAGCAGGTTGGCGACGAGGCGGGCGGTGATGGGCTCGCGCGGGCCGGCCTTGCGGTCCTGGCGGGCATAGCCGTAGTGGGTGAGCGGGCGGATGCGCGCTTGGCAGCGTCGGTCGCGATGAGCAGCTCCATGAGCATGTCGTTGACGTTGCCGCCGGCCACGGACTGAATCAGGAAGACGTCGGCGCCGCGGACGGTCTCGTCGTAGCGGGCGTAAATCTCACCATTGGCGAACTGCTTTAGCGTAAGGCCCGAAAGCTCGACCCCAAGGTACTCAGCAATCTTCTGAGCGAGGGGACGGTTGGAGGAACCGGAATACACGCGGATGGACTTGCGCATATTCTCCGACTTCTCGGGATCATTAATCGGCATTACCCTTCTCCTTTATATCGAATGCCATATAGATGCCTTGTTGCATTGTAACCGCGCGGCGGGGTTTATCGAGTCTTGATAACGTCTTTACCGTCAACGGACACGAACCGACCACTCATCCGGCCGCGCAGGTCAGCATAGAAAAAGGAGCCGTCCCCATGGGAGCAGCTCCTTAGATGCTTGGTAAAACGTTATGCCTCGTCGTCCTCGTGCAGGCGGCGGCGATAATCGGCGGCCCAGCCCTCAATATTTACCTGACGGGCGCGGCCCAGGCCGAGTGCGTCAGCCGGGACCGGCTCGGTGATGACGGAGCCGGCGGCCACGAGTGCGCCGTCGCCGATCTGGGCGGGAGCGACCATCATGGTGTCGGAACCGATGAAGGCATCCTTGCCGATGACGGTCTTGTGCTTGTGCACGCCGTCGTAGTTGCAGGTGATGGAGCCCGCGCCCACGTTGACGCCGGGGCCCATGGTGGTGTCGCCGATGTAGGACAGGTGCGGAACCTTGGAGCCCTCGCCGATCGTGGACTTCTTGATCTCCACGTGCGTGCCGGCCTTGGAGCCGTCGAGCATATGAGTGCCCGGGCGCAGGTAGGCGCGCGGGCCGCAGTCGACGCCGTTCTCGATGACGGCCTCGATGGCGATGGTTTCATCGATGGTGCAGCCGCTGCCGACGGTGGTGTCGGTGAGGCGGCTGTTGGGGCCGAGCTGGCACTCCTCGCCCACGGTGACGTGCCCGATCAGGTGCGTCTGCGGCCACACGACGGTGTCGCGGCCGATAACGGCATCGGGGCCGATCCAGGCCTGCGTGGGGTCGATGAAGGTAACGCCCTCGGCCATCCAGTGCTCGTTGATGCGGTCGCGCGCGATAGCGGTGAGCTGCGCGAGCTGAATGCGGCTGTTGACGCCCAGGCCGTCGCGGTAGTCATCGCAGTGGAAGATGGAGACCGCCTGGCCGTGACCCTTGAGGATTTCGAGCATGTCGGGCAGGTAGTACTCGGACTGCGCGTTGTCGTTGCCGATCTCGTTAATGTGGGCGGCGAGCTGCGCGCCGTCAAAGGCGTAGCAGCCGGCGTTGCACTCCAGCAGCGTGGCGGCCTGCTCGGGCGTGCAGTCCTTCTGCTCGATGATGCGCTCGATCTGGCCGTCGGCGCCCAGCTTGATGCGGCCGTAGCCGAAGGGGTCGGGCGGGGTCATGGTCATGACGGTGCAGGCGAGCTCGCCGGTAGCGACGGTCTGTGCGAACTTGGCGACGGTGTCGGCGGTGATGAGCGGCAGGTCGCCGTTGAGCACGACGACGGGGCCTTGCGTGATGCCGCAGGCCTCGAGCGCGACCTTCACGGCGTGACCGGTGCCCAGGCGCTCGGTCTGCTCGACGCACTCGACCTTGGTGGCGCTGCTGGCGTAGGCGCCGTCGATGAGGGCGCGCATCTCGTCGGCGTGGCTGCCGATGACGACCACGACGCGGCTGCAGCCGGCCTTGATGGTGGCGTCGACGATCCACTGGACCATGGGCTTGCCCAGGATCTTGTGCGAAACCTTGCAGTGGTTCGACTTCATGCGGGTGCCCTCGCCGGCAGCGAGGATAATTGCGGTTGCGTCCATGTGATCTCCTGTTACGTTATAGAGACGTGTGTTTGGAAACGATACACGGCGCAATATGATACCGCAGGCATATGTTGAGCGCGTAGCGATTGGTTTGCGGCGCTTGAGGCTT
>CABUGR010000029.1 GCA_902491135.1 uncultured Collinsella sp.
GGCGAGGCTGGCGTTGTTCTCGGGCAGCGGGTCGCCGCCGAGACGGGCAGCAACGGTAATGTTGCGGCTGAGCTTGGAGAAGAGGGCGGAACGCTTGGCGTCCTGCGCGCCCTTACGATGCTTGGTTGTGGCCCACTTAGAGTGTCCGGACATACGTGTCTCCTATCGGTTTCGACCTAAAGCCCAGCGCAGATGCTCGGGCAATATAAACAAACGTCCTTATGATATACCTACTGGCCTGCGAGATAAACCCCAAAATGAAGGCGTCGTGATGATGCCCCCCTTTGGTGCAAAGAAACCTGACCCCAATGCACCAAGTTAGGACCAGAGGAGATCGCTGCGGGTGATGGTGGCGCCGATGGCAAAGGGCATGCAGGCGATGACCGGATACAGATAGCGCATGTAGGTCGAGCCGTTGCAGGGACCGATCAGGCACACGGCGAGCACGCCCAGCAGCGGCACCCAGATCGCCAGCGCACGCCACGAATGACGACGTAGCAGATAGACCACCACGGCGATCATGATCCACACATAGGTGGCCGAGCTCATGGTGAGCGAAATAAACGGGATGCGCTGCACCGCCACACGGTACAGATTGATCAGGTGGTCGCACCAGCGCACTACGTTGCTATCGACCGGATGGAAGTCGAAGTACTTGAGGTTGTCGGGACGCGCCATGATCTCGGCACTACGCGCCGTGCTGTAGACCCAGGCATCGCGCGCGCTCGGATAAAAATAACCATAGTAGTTATTGATAAGCGCCGAAATATAGCACTCGGGATCCTTCTTAAACATCTGAGCCCATACCTCAAAATAGGCATCGATGTCCTCCTGCGAGGCGTACTCGTTAAAGCAGTTCTTGACGGCATCGGACTTGTCGGGGTTGTAGCGGCGGCCCAGGTTCTCGTACTTGAGTACACGATCGATCACGGCACGCTCTTCGTCGGTCACCGAACCGTCGCAAGGAGCTTCCACGATGGTGCCGTCCTCCTTAACCGTAGGGTTGACGCCCGAGTTAAGGCCGTCGTGCTTTTGGACGAAACGAGCCGTCTGTTGGAACGGAATCGAAAGGATTTCGCGCTTGGAACCAGGCGTGATGTCGTGCGCTGGCATAAAGACCTTGGTGAAGTACATATTAGAGGCAAGGCAGAGTGCAAGCACCGCAAGAACTCCCACCCAGCGGAAACGCGGGATGCCGCCCGAAGGCGCAGCACCAGCCTGCTTGGCTGCACGATGAGCCACATGCGCGTCCCATGCGCAAAACGCCGCCGCGATTACGCATGCCGCCAAGGGAAACACCAGGCCGCCGTTGCGCAGAAACGTGGAACCCATGGCGCCCAGAGTGAGCAGCAGCCAGTCATGTCGCGCAAAGAGCACGGGCCTCTGTTCGCCCGCACGCTCGGCATTGGCATCACGACGGGGCAAGCCACATGCCACGAGCTTGACGGTCTGTACCAGCAGCACCAAGAACGCGTCGGCAAAGAGCACGTCTTTGGTGAGCAACGCCGCGTAGTTAGAGAACATCGGCATAAACGCAAAGAACAGCAGGATCGCACCGCGAACCGGCAGGCTCACGCCCAATTTGCGCAGCGACGAAATGGAATAGGCCATGCAGGCAGCCGTGATGACAAATTGAGCGCAGGTGTAGATGGCAAGACCCGCGTTAGCGCTGTTGAACAGCGAAAGCCCCAGCTGAACGCACGAGCCGATAATGGCCGTGTGCACTACGGGATGATGCCCGTTGAGCAGCACGTTGGGGTTGAGTAGGCGCAGGTAGTCGCTCGTGCCGTTGGGATAGTTGAACCACTGGCGAATCTGCGCGCCCGTATCTCCCATAAAAAGGCCGGGCAGCGAAGCGATGAGCGTGGGCGTCCAGGCGATCATAAGCACCAGGAAGGGCCCGGCAAAGGGATGGACCGAGAGCACGGCGTGAGCCACACGCCATACGCGGCCAAAGTGCGCCTCGGAAAACGGAATGCGCCGAGAGCTCAGCCAATCTAGACACTCAAAGGCAAGGTAGAAGGCAACGACCGCCAAGAGCATCCAGCCCGCGCCGCCAATCCAGGCGCAGATGATGCGGGCTTTGTCGCCAAGGACAATCTCGGCCGAGTCGGTGAGATCGTAGCTGCGGCCGAACACCATGCAGATGGCGAAGAACAGCGACGGCAGAATGATCGATGGACGCCAGGTGTCGCCACGGCCAAAGAACACGTAGCGAAACGGCAAGGTGAGCAGGCAGGCAAGCGCAAGCAGCATGACCGCGTCGGTATGGCCGGCAAACGAGAGAAGCACCTCGTAGCACACGTACAGCATGCCCGAGGCTTTGGGGTCAATCGCCAAGACTGCGTTGCTCGACACCGGGGCGGGATCGATGGAAAACGCCGTGGTCGCCAACAGCGCGAGCAAAAATGCGATGAGCGTCTGCTTGGCGGGGTAGCGCTTAAACCAGACAATGCGGGCAGCGTCGCGCGCAGCCGTTGTGGAGAGGTCGGAATCCTTCACAGTCCGAAAGCCTTTCTAGAAACCTGCCAAAAAGGGACAGGTTTATTTTGGCAGGTTTTATCTGGGGAAACGTTACGGTTCTGTCATCGTTGCCCAGCGAACCACCACAAAGGTGCCTGTCCCCTTTGTGGTGGTTTTGGTGGCTAGGCGTCCAGGTAGACGCGCTGGGGTTGGTTGCGGCGACGAGCAAAGATGATGAGCGCCAGGCCCGCGATTACGAGCGGCAGGCTCAGCAGCTGACCCATGGTGATAACGCCACCCAGCAGATAGCCCAGCTGTGCATCGGGCACGCGCACAAACTCAATTAGGAAGCGGACGATGCCGTAACCCATCACAAACACGCCCATAAACGTGCCTTGGGGCAGTAGCGGCTTTTTGCGGCTGAGCACCTGCAGAATGCAAAAGAGCACGATGCCCTCAAGAAATGCCTCGTAGAGCTGGGAGGGGTGACGCGGCATATCGCCCGCGGTGCCACCGAAGACCACGCCCCAGGGCAGATCGGTCGGCTTGCCCCACAGCTCTCCGTTCACGAAGTTGGCGCAACGTCCCAGGCACAAGGCCAGCGGCGCGCCGATGACGGCAAGGTCTGCCAAAGTCCAGGCGTCGAGCTTATACATGCGGCACACGATGATGCCGCCGATAATGCCGCCCACCAAACCGCCATGGAAGCTCATGCCGCCCTCGTTGGTGGCAAAGATCTCGAGCGGGTGCGCCCAGTAGTAGCCATCACCGTAAAAGACGACGTAGAACAGGCGCGCACCGATAATGAGGCCAAAGACCACGCCGACCACGACACTCGTCAGGTCGTCAATCGTGATGTTAAAGCCCCAGCGACGCTGCGTGCGGTACATGACGACTGCTGTGAGCAGGGCGCCGACCACGTAGGCCAGGCCGTACCAGTAGATGGTGATGGGGCCCGCCGAGATTGCGACGGGATCAAGCATATGGTAGAGGTCGTTGAGCATATCGATCCTCCTGCTCCCTACATACAAATGCGGCCGCGGGCCTTGCGCTCGCAGCCGCATATTTGGGCGTAACGTCTATGCGGAGTATGCCGTCCGCAGCTTTCGCAGCTTAGAACGGCGCGTACTCGTCGTACAGGTCCTCGGCCTCGCCGGAGGCATTGACCTGCTCAACGCGGGTAACGCCGGGCACATGCTCCTTCAGGATACGCTCAATGCCCATGGACAGGGTCAGCGAGCTCATGGGGCAGCCGGCGCAGGCGCCCTGCAGCTCCAGCTTGACGACACCCTCGTCGTCGACGCCCACATACTCCATATCGCCGCCATCGGCCTGCAGGTTGGGGCGAATCTCTTCAAGAACCTTCTTAAGCAGCTCTTCGTTAACAGCCACAGGGGCTCCTTTCTCACAATTACGCGGGCGCGCCCGCGGACAGAAGCTATGTTACTACAGCCGTGTACCCGCTCACGAGCCGTCCATGCGCGCAGACGCGACTTTCACGAGTAGTCAATTTGGGACGGGGCTCTTTTGGCTGCCTTTTGTTGCCAGCTGGCGTTGCCACGCGCTACTGCTGAGCCCGCCCCTCGGTGCCGATGTGAACATCGACGATAACCTGGCGGTAGCTGATGCCACAGGAGTCGAGGATGCGGCGGCTGATGCGTCCATCATCGGTGTCGGCGTACTTGTTGTCCAGGTAGACAACCTCGCCCACGCCCACCTGAGCCAAAATCTTGGCACAATCGTGGCACGGGAACAGCGTGACGTAGACCGTGGAACCCTCGAGGTCCTTGAGCGAGCCACGGTAGTTGAGCACGGCGTTGGCCTCGGCATGGACCACGTAGTTGTGCTTGTCCTGCAGCGGGTCGTCGCTCGTACCCCACGGGAAAAAGTCGTCGTTGAGCGCCGAGGGTGTACCATTGTAGCCCACCGAAAGGATGCGGTGGTTGGTGTTGGCGATGCACGCACCCACCTGCGTGTTGGGGTCCTTGCTGCGGCGCTGCGCGGCGATGGCCACGCTCATAAAGAACTCGTCCCAGCTAATGACGTCCAGGCGCTTGCCTGACGAAGTTTGATGAAGATCGTCCGACATGGCAGACACCTCCGTAATCGCAATAGTTTGACCCATTGTAGCAGGTGAAAGGTGGAGGCGTTTGTCCCACCGGCGCCTTCACTTTTACACGCGGCGGGGCTTTTGGTTGATGCGGTAGAGCTCGGCGAGACCCCGCAGCGTCAGCGCGTCGTCTACCGTCAGGCTGTGGCCGACCAACGCCGCGAGTGCCTCGGCATCGTCGCCGGTGATGACGATGGGCACGTCGCCTTCCCCCGCGGCCTTGGTCGCGCGCATCTCGGCGAGCACCATGTCGAGCATGCCGTCGATGCGGGCCACCTCGCCCAAGACCACGCCCGAGCGCATGGCCTCACGCGTGTTGCGACCAATCACATGCGTGGGTGCCGAGGGCTCGACCTGCGGCAGACGCGCCGCAGCAGCCGAGAGCGAGCGGGCGCCAAGTGCTAGACCCGGCGCGATGACGCCGCCGACAAAGGTTCCGTGCGTATCGATGACCTCGATATTGGTCGTAGTGCCCAGGTCGATCACGATGCACGGAGAGCCGTAGACGGCACGGGCCGCCACGGCGTCGGCGATGCGGTCGGGGCCGATCTCGGCCGGATCATCGTAGTGCACGGGTATGCCGGTCTTAAGTCCCGGCCCCACGGTGAGCACGCGCCCCGTGCAGGTGCGGGAAAGCGCCGCTTTCCACGGGCGCTCGAGCGCCGGGACCACGCAGCTCAGCACTGCGGCCGCGGGAACGAGCGCGCCGGGCATGCCCGCATCGGCCGCCAGCGCGCCCATGACCTGCGCGAGCCTCATGCGCGCTTCGTCGGCCGTAATACGGGCCGGCGTCGTGATCTCGCACGTCGCGAGCGGGCGCTCCTGCGCCGCGGCCGAATCCTCGGCAAACAGGCCAAAGCGAATGAACGTGTTGCCCACGTCGACCGTCAATATATATGCGCACCCATTAAACATCGTCGGCGCTCCTTTCGTCTGCCCAGCAGTATATCCCGATGATTATTCTGGGACGGGGATTTAAAAATCATTGCGTACCTAATGATTTTTAAATCCCCGTCCCAGAATAATCATCCGGCAAACAGGGGCAGCTAAAAAAGCCCCGTCCCAAATGAGCTGCCGTGCGGCTATACTGGTGCGCGGTCGTGCGCGAGCTCACGCGGCGGCCCTTGGTAACCCGACTTCCCGCGCCGTATCCGTAGCGGCGCTCCCGGGGGAAGCGGATATACGCAAAGGAGTTCTATATGAGCAATCCCTCGAACCGCACCTCGATGCGCGGTCAACTCACGCTGCGCGGCGTCGTCATCGGCGCCCTTGGCTGCGTGATCATCACGGCAAGCTCGGCCTATACCGCCCTCAAGATGGGCGCCCTCCCCTGGCCGATCATTTTCGCTGCCGTCATTTCGCTGTTCTTCCTTAAGCTCATGGGCAACGCCAGCCTCAACGAGGCCAACGTCACCCACACCATCATGTCTGCGGGCGCCATGGTCGCCGGCGGCCTGGCGTTTACCATCCCGGGCGCCTGGATGTTGGGCTATGCCGACCAGATCAGCTGGCTCGACATGTTTATCGTGGCGCTCGCCGGCACCATCTTGGGCCTTCTAGCGACAGCGCTCATCCACCGTCACTTTATCGTGGACGCCGCGCTGGAGTTCCCCACCGGCAACGCCGCTGCCCAGACCCTACGTGCTACCGAGGCCGGCGGCAAGACCGGTAAGCAGCTCTTTGGCTCCATGGCCATCGCAGGCATCTACAGCGTGCTGCGCGACGCCCTGGGCGTGGTGCCCAGTATGCTGTGCACGCTCAATATCCCCGGCGTGACCTTTGCCATCTACAACTCGCCCATGCTGCTGTCCATCGGCTTCCTCGTGGGCTTCGCCCCCGTCGCCTTCTGGTTTGCCGGCGCGCTGCTGGGCAACTTTGGCATCATCGTTGGCGGCACCGCTGCTGGCCTGTTCGATATTGTGACCGCGCAGGGTATCGTCAAATCCCTCGGTATGGGTCTTATGATGGGCTTTGGCGTCGCCGTTGTCCTCAAGGACATCCTGCCGCAGGTCGCCGGTATCGTCCGCGGTCTTGCCGCCGACAGCTCCACCGACACCGACGAGCAGTCGCTTATCTCGGGCTCTCTTAAGCTCGACGCCGGCATCATCGGCCTGGGCGCTGCCGCCATCGCCGTAATCGTTGCCATCGCGCTCGACCTTGGCCCCGTTCCGGCCGTCATCGTCACGTTGTTCACCTTTGTCACCACCATCATGAGCGCGCAGAGCTGCGGCCAGACGGGTATCGACCCCATGGAAATCTTTGGCCTCATCGTTATGCTCATCGTGGCTGCCTTCGCACAGATCGCTCAGGTCAAGCTGTTCTTTATCGCCGGCATCGTTGCCGTGGCGTGCGGCCTTGCGGGCGACGTCATGAACGACTTTAAGGCCGGCGCCGTGCTGGGCACCAACCCGCGTGCGCAATGGATCGGCCAAGCCATCGGCGGCATCGTGGGCGCCCTGGTCGCCGCAGCCGTCATGGTCGCGCTCGTCACCGCCTATGGCCCGGACGCCTTTGGCCCCGACAAGAGCTTTGTTGCCGCGCAGGCAAGCGTCGTCGCCACCATGGTCTCGGGCATCCCAAGCGTGCCGTGGTTCGTTGGCGGCTTTATCGCCGGCATCGTCATGTACTGGCTCGGCATTCCGGCCATGATGATCGGCCTGGGCGTGTACCTGCCGTTCTACATGTCACTCACGGCATTCCTGGGCTCCTGCGTCAAGCTCGCCTACGACAAGTGGTCCGCCCACCGCGACGCCACCGCTGGTCTTTCCGACGAGGAGAGAGCTGCCAAGGACGCCGCCTTCCAGGAACAGGGTCTGGTCGTTGCCAGCGGCCTGCTCGGCGGCGAGTCCATCGTCGGCGTTATCCTGGCGTTTGTCTCCGTGGGCTTAAGCCTGCTGGGCTAAGTCGAGCAGCTGCTCGACAGCAACCATATTGCCTACGGCTTGCCCGGTCGGTAGCTTCTGCGGCTGCTGACCGGGCTTTTTGATATCGAAACAAAGAAAGGCCGGCGCGCTGCGTTTAACAGCGCGCCGGCCTTATCGGTTAAGCTATCGAAGCGTTCCTGCTATGAACCGAAGTTCGTTGCAGAATCTACGCTCGAAACGCTACATCTGCTTGCGACGACGATCGCCCAGCGTCACGCCCGCTGCCACGAGCGTCACACCGCCGATGACGAACACCTCGCCCGCAAGCGCGGAATTGTCGCCAGTCTGGGCGAGCGCGGCAGGCGCAGCCTGTTTCTTGGCAACGGGGGCCTTTGCAGCAGCCTGCGCAACCTGAGGCTTGGCCTGCGGCTCAGCCTTGGGATGATACTTGTCGTACTCGGCCTGAGCGGCAGCCAGGGCATCCTTGGCATCTCCGAGCTCGGCAAGCGCGGCGGCATAGGCGTCGTTGGCATCGGACAGCTTGGCATCGGCATCGCTCAGAGCAGCCTTGAGGCCAGCGGCGGCATCGACGGCGGCCTTATAGCGAGCGTAGGCAGCGTTCAGCTTGACCAGCTTCTCGTTGCCCGTCGTGCCCGCGGCAAGGGATGCCTTGTGGTCGACAGCCTCAAGATCGGCCTTGAGCGCCTCGTCGTTGGCAAGCTCGGCCTTGGCCTCGACGATCTCGAAGGTCGCATCGACGACGGCTTCGTTGGCGGCCTCGAGCTGCTTCTGGGCATCGGCGACACCGGCAACGGCGGCGTCATAGGCGGCCTTGGCGTCGTCGACCGCCTTCTGGGCTCCAGCGAAGCGCTCGAAGGCCTTGTTTGCGCCGGCCAGTTCGCCCTCGGCAGCCTTGGCCTTCGCCTGTGCGTCGGACAGGGTCTGCGTCTTGGCGGCAACTGCCTGCTTGGCGCCCGAAAGAGCGGTCGCGGCGTGCACATCTGCGGCCTGAGCCTTGTCAACGCCAGCCTGGGCAGTGTCGTCGGCCTTCTTGGCATCGTTAAGCGTGCCCTGCTTGTTCGCAAGATCCGTCTTGGCGGCATCGCACTTGGCGGCAAGGTCCTTGACCGAAGCGGTAGCGTTGTCATACGCCTCATTGGCCTGTTCGGACTTTGCCTTGGCGGCATCGCGGGCGCTGCGAGCCTTCGCCTTGTGAGCAGCGGCCTCGGCTGCCTTCGTCTTACTGTCAGCAAGCGTGGCGTTTGCCTTATCGAGAGCCGCCTGGGCAGTAGCGGCCTCGGCCTTGGCGGCATCGAGGTTCTGCTTGAGGGACTCGATGTCGATTCCGCCGAGTGCGTCCTTCGCGGCGTCGTATGCCGTCTTCGCGGCGGCGGTACCGGACTTAGCCTTCTCATACTCGCCCTTGGCGGTGTTCATGTTCACATCGGCTGCGGTGAAAGCGTCCTGGGCGGCATCCTGCCCGTTTACAGCTGCGAAGTAAGCTTCCCTAGTAGTTCCAAAGTTCTTCTGTGCCTCGGCGAGCTTTGCCTGAAGCTCCTTGAGCTGCGCCTTCTGCTCCTGCGTGCCGCCCGCATTGTAGGCGGAATCGATATAGTCGTTCAGGAGCTTCTTGAACT
>CABUGR010000030.1 GCA_902491135.1 uncultured Collinsella sp.
CTGATGCCTGTATCCACGAAGGGCTTGTCCGAGCGTGAAGATATTCTGGGGCAGGCAAATACCGTTCATGGAGTCCCCGATATGTTGGAGGTCAGCGCCGGCTGCTTTTGCTGCAAGGCCTATTTTCTTAATGGTCTCGCTGTCGCAGGAGTCTTGACTCGTCCCGTTCGCCGCCATGACGAGAACCTTCTCTTCAATTGACTTGCCTACGTTGTGGGATCGTACAAAGTCTACGATGGCGCGCAGGTCTGCTTCTTGGAAGCAAGGGACGGTGTAGGGGGCTGGCACGAGAAGAATATCGACGCCGAGGTCAACAAACTTGCGCGCAATTTCGAGCGTCATGACAGGTTCCGCAACGCCCGCTCCATGCATTTTTCCGGCTATGACCAGGCCATTGAAATGCTCTTTGGAGAGTTTAATCGAATGGGCGATTGCATCGTTGGAGACGCCGGTTCCAGGGTTGCCCGTCAGGCAGATAAAATCAAATCCGAGTTCGTTAGCCTTTTCTAAGGTCTTGGGAGAGACGCGACGACCCATGGGGATTTCCGTTCGGGATTCAGACATCTCTGCCTCGTTATCAACTGGCTCCAGATTGACGCCAATGGGCCTTCCGCATGCTCGCTTCACCCAAGTGACCGGGTTTTCATTGAGATCATCTGGAATACCGGCAATAACTGGATCGAACACATCGAGCGCGTTAAACAGAAGCAGGTCGGCACCTGCGGCACGTTCGATTTCTGCATTAGTAACGCCGCCGAGAAATTGGGAAGAGGGTACGTTTTCCGCCATGATGGTACGTCCCTCGGAAGCCAGAATTGCCTGTTTTAGATCCATGGGTGACGTGGCGGCAAAATCGGATGCGGACATGTTCAGTAATCGTTTGGGCATTGTTACTTCCTTTGACTAGAACGACAGGCTTGTGACATTGTCTCTAATATTGTTACAACAATATATTCAATATGTTATATCCAATCGGTGAACGGTTGCAAGCTTATTGTACTGCTCGGAAAAAATAGCCTTTAACTGGGAAAACCTTATATTAATCAACTACCGTTCACCGAATATGTATTTGAATTCTTGACATATCGACAAAGCGGAAAAAGAATTGGTTATGACAAATCGCGCAAATGATATTACATTTCGCACAAGAACGTATTCACTTACATAAGTGGAATAAGTGGATACAAACGGGGACGACGACGGTTGAGTCCGGATAAATCGTTACGTGCCCGGGAATCATGAAAGGATGTGTTATGGACGCTATCGTCAAATTCCTTGAAAAACACCAGCCCCTCTTCGACAAAATCTCGAGGAACATTTATCTGGTGGCGATCAAGGATGGCTTTCTCTCGAATATGCCAATTGTGCTGTTCTCGAGCCTGTTCCTTCTTCTTTCGACGCTCCCTGCCTATGTAGGCATCACGCTTCCGCCTGAGGTGCTGGATTTCTTCAATAAAATCTATGCATATACCATGGGGCTTCTTGGCATTATGGTGGCCGGCACCACGGCGAGCTCACTTGCAATGTCGATGAACCGTCGCATGCCTTCGGGCAAATCTCTCAACCCCACCTCGTGCATGGTTTGTGCCATGTGCGGCATGCTCTTGCTATCGGTGACGAACGATGTTGTCTCGATTGGCGGAGCAGATACATCTGTTTTTGAAACCGGCTATATGGGAACCAAGGGTTTTCTCGCTGCGTTCGTAGCCGCATTCTTGACCGTTAATATCTATAAGGTGTGCATTAGCCATAATGTGACGATCAAGCTCCCCAAAGAGGTCCCTGGCTCTATTGCGCAGAGTTTTCGCGATATCTTTGCATTTGGGTTTTCGATCCTTGCGTGCGCTTTTATCGATCTTGCGAGCCGCAAGCTGCTTGCTGTGCCGTTCGCCAATTTGGTATCCGCTCTCATCTCGCCGCTGTTCTCCGCGGTCGACACCTATCCTGGCATGGCGCTTATCGAAGGCGCGGTCGCACTTTTCCAATTTATGGGTATCCACGGTGCTTCGGTTGTCATGAGTCCGATCAATGCTGCGCTCTACGGCAATACCGTTACCAATCTTGAGGTTTTCCAAGCAGGTGGACACCCGTCAATTGCTCTTACGCAGGACTTTACAAGCTTCATCGGCGGTCTGGGCGGTTCTGGCTGCACGTTCATCGTTCCTATTATCCTGATCATGTTTATGCGCTCCAAGCAGCTTAAAGCCATGGGCAAGGCATCGATTATCCCGGTGATTTTTGGAGTTAACGAGCCCGTTATCTTCGGTATGCCGATTGTTCTCAATCCCTATATGTTCGTGCCCTTCCTAGTGGCTCCTATGGTCAACGCCATTATCGGTAAATTTTTCATTGACGTCATTGGAATGAACGCCCCCATGTATACCATGCCGTGGGCGCTTCCCGGCCCAATTGGTGCGTTCCTCACCACGGGTCTCGATTTGCGTTCTCTCGTATTGATGGCAGTGCTGTTGGTCGTTGACTTTGTGATTTACTATCCGTTCTGCAAGGCGTATGACCATCAGCTTTGTTTGGAAGAGTCTGCAAAGGAGACTGCAGGAAACTCGGATGCAGATGCTATTGCCGCACAGGAAAATGTCGCAAAAGCTCTCGAGGCGGTAAAGGACAAGGCGGAGCAGATCCGCGTGCTTGTGCTTTGCCAGGGTGCCGGCACTTCGACTCTCTTGGCAAATGCTCTTCGCGAAGGTGCCGCTGCTAAGGGTATCGATCTGGTTTCTCAGTCCGGTGCGTACGGAAGCCACTATGAGACGATGGATCAGTACAACGTGATTGTTCTGGCGCCCCAGGCACGCATGTACTATGACGCTATGAAGGCCGATACCGATCGCCTTGGAATTAAACTGCTCACCACAAGGGGCAAGGAGTATATCGACCTTACCAACGATCCCGAAGGTGCAATTGACTGGATCGTTCAGGAGCTGGCCAAATAGTGGATGCACTCCGTCGTTGATTCGTCGGTGTATAGTACGGCCCCGCAGCTTATTGAACTGCGGGGCCGTATTTCGTTGAGTATCTAATTGAGACAATGAGCGCAACCGTTGTGAGATCGCATTGGCGCTCTCCGAGTCACCGACAAGCTGCCTTCCATCTATGTGACCAATTCACTTTCGGTGTTTAACCTGCTCGAGGCGCGCGAAGACTGCGACCTGTGCCTCGTGGGCGGTATGTACCGTCGCCGCACCGCCGCTTTTGTGGGGCCAACGGCCGAGGATACTCTGCGTGCGTTGGGTATCGATGCGGCGTTTATCGGCGCCAACGGCATTCTGGATGGCGACGTGTCTACGTCTAATATGGATGAGGGTCGTATCCAGCAGCTCGCCTTTAGCAAGGCCGACTCGCGTTATCTGATCGCCGACTCCAGCAAGATCGGCAAGCGCGACTTCTACACCTTCTGCCGCCTGGACAGTTTGGACGCCGTGGTGTGCGAGCCGGGTATTACCGCCGAGGACCGTGCCGCCATCGAGGAGCACGCGCAGGTCATTTGCTAGCTAGCGCAGCAGGAGGACTTTTGCCCTTGCCAGCGCGGGGTTACCGCTTCACAATGACGCGCAAATAACTTTGGGCAACAAGGATGAGGCTATTCTGAGATATGACTAGACTCCGTATCTCGTCTTTATGTCCCTTGAGAATGAATCGTAGTCTTCATAGAGCCCTTCTCTGCTTTCATCCTCGGCGTGGTTTACACGTTCAAGGAGCTTATCCTTTGAAGCCTCTTTTGTTATTGCGGCCTCGCCATCGGGTATTGTGGCTTGCAAGAATAGTTCTAGAGCATGGACGTCTTTGAGTATGTAGCCCGTCGAACGACCCGCTCCTGTTTTTTCGATTGCGCTGCAACTAACAAGCTGGCCGAGGGTTCGTTTAACGGTTACCTCGCTGATATCGGGGCAGCTGGACCGGATGTCGGATTTCTTAATGACGCCGGGTCTCTGTTGAAATAGAACAGCGATGCGCGCTTGCTTCGACATGGGACGAGTGCTTGATTCAATTAAGGTACGCTGCTCGAGCTGTCGGTAGGCGGCCAGGGTTGTTCCGAGCATGAAACGGATAAAGGGTACTTCGGTGTTTTGATTTTCATTCCATCCAGTGGAGCTTGCAGCGAGGGCGTTGTAGTAAAGCGCTTTGTTGTCTTCAATAAGTCGTTCGATGCTGATGTAACGCGCAACATCGTATCCAGTCTTTTCGAGCAGCAGCGTTGTAAGGAGCCGGCTCATCCTGCCATTGCCATCGTTGAAGGGATGAATGCTAACAAAATCGAAGATAAAGCGGAGCGATATAAGGAGGGGATCGCAAACTTGGCGAGATAAAGCATCGTTGAGGGACTGGCAGGCTTCTCTAATAAGTCCCGGGGTTGCTAGAGCCGAAGGGGGCCTAAAGCGCACAAATCGATTACCTTGATCGTCAATGGAGACGATTTCGTTATCGCCATCTTTCCAATGGCCTCCATACGAGATTGCCGTGTGCGCCATGAGGTCACGATGCAACTGCAGAATGACCGATGGCGTTACGGGAATGGAATCGTGTTGCTCGTGAATAAGCGACAGCACATCTCGGTATCCAGCGATTTCTTCCTCTGCGCGGGAGCTTGGCTTGGCGGAATACGCCATGATCGCTTTGAGTCTTTTTTGGGTGGTAACAATTCCTTCAAGTCCGTTGGAGGATCGGGTGCTTTGGATCTTAGCCTCCTCCATTAGGGACGATAGAAGCTCGGGTTTGACTTGACTCAGAGCAAGCTGACGGCCTTTATGCTCGCGTATCGAGAGGAGGAGGTTGGTGATTGGAGTTGCTTCGAGTTCCGCTGGGACTGTGGTGTAATCGAACTGGCGCATGCGGCTCCTTTCGGTATCACGAACATACTTTCGATATCATAATACCATTAAATGATACCGAAAGTATGTTCGTGATACCGAAAACTAGAAACCATGCTTCATAACTGCTTGGAAAGTTTGGATTTGACTATCTTATTGTCTTGATCTGTAACAGGTAGACGGTTAAAAGTGGGCTACGTGTTACAGATTGAGATCTTTCAGCCCTGGTCGCCCGTTCGTCTAAATCTATAACAGTTAGGATTGAAAATCCCTGCTAGATGTTACAGATCGAGACGAATGATTCGCTCGGGCTCACCAAAAACAAAAAAGGCCGCATGCGAACCCGTGGAGGGATTCACATGCGGCCGACAGGGGGTATGCGGCAAAAGTTAGGCCATGAGCAGGCCAGTCTCCGCGACGTTCTTGTACCAGTACGCGCTCGCCTTGGGATAGCGCTTCTGGGACTCAAAGTCGATGTAGAACAGGCCATAGCGCTTGTTGTAGCCGTTGGTCCAGGAGAACTGGTCCTGCAGCGACCACACAAAGTAACCGTCGACGTTTACGCCGCCGTCGATTGCCTTGAGGATCCATGCGAGATGTTGACGCATGTAGTCGATGCGAGGGGCGTCGTCGATAAAGCCGTCCTCGAAGTCGTCCTTATAGCCCATGCCGTTCTCGGTGATGTAGATCTTCTTGTAGTTGGGGTAATCGTTCTTAATGCGGAGCAGCAGGTCGTAGAGGCCCTCGGGATAGATGATCCAGTCCCAATCGGTGGTGGGTACGCCTTCGCGCACGCATGACTCGCCCACGCCCTTGAGGAACCAGCGCGAGGAGCCCTTGTCGCCGGTGCCATTGTGGTTGATGTCGTTTTCGCCCTCGGCGGCACGCAGGAACTGGCACTTGTAGGTGTTGACGCCCAGGCAATCGTTGTAGGGGAGCGCGGCGGTCAGCGCGGCGATGTCCTCGTCACGGACGTCGAGCTCGCCGCCGGCGATATGGGCCAGCTTGGTTGCGGCTTCCATGGTGTCGGCTGCATAGTGGCCGCGGAAAGTGGCGTCGAGCACCCAGCGGTTGTTGATGACATCGGCCATGCGAGCTGCCTCGCAGTCGGCAGCACTGTTGGGATCGAGGGGATACTTGGGCTCCAGGTTCTGGACAATGCCGATCTCGCCCTCAAAGCCGCCCTCATGGAAGGCGACGACAGCCTTGGCGTGGGCCACCATCATGTTGTGCATGAGCTGGAAAGCCTTGTCCAGGCGATACTTCTCGCCGTGCGGCCAGTTGCCGACGATAAAGCTGCCCTCGGCGGTCGCGGGGATCTCGTTAAAGGTAAACCAGTGCTTGACCTCGGTGAACTCGGCAAAGCAGAACTTGGCGTACTCGACAAAGGCGTCGATCGTCGTGCGCGTCAGAAAGCCCTCGCCACCGTCCTGGTAAAAGGCCTCGGGCGTATCGAAGTGATCGAGCGTGACATAGGGGATAACGCCGGCTTTATTGCAGGTGGCAAAGAGCTCGTGATAGAAGGCGACACCCTCGGGGTTAATCTCGCCGGTGCCGTTGGGGAAGATGCGGCTCCAAGCGATGGAGACGCGGATACCGTTGATGCCGAAGCGCTGGCACAGGTCGATATCGACCGGGTACTTGTTGTAGAAATCGCTTGCGGGATCGGGGGAGAAGCGACCCTGAGCAGCCAGGAAATCGTCCCAGGGCACTTTACCCTTGCCGTGCGTACGGGTCTCGCCCTCAACCTGGTAAGCAGCGGTGGCGCCGCCAAACACAAAGCCGTCGGGGAACTGCATGGGGTTGGTCATGAGTCATCCTTTCTGTGGGATACGAATAGGGAGAGGTGCCCGAACTGGGGATCCGGGCACCAACAGAGGGAGGAAACTAGTCGAGGTTCTCGCGGAGCCACTTGATGGCGCCGGCGGGGTCGCGAGTAAGGTCGATATATTCCTTACCGCGCGGGGCGAGCAGCTTGATGCCCAGACGATCGGTGTCGGCCTTCATGTCGTTGTAGTAGCTACGGACCTGCGGGGCAAGCACGATAACGTCGTACTGATCCATGATGGCAGTGTGCTGGCCATAGGCGCCTGCGGAGGAAGCGATGTTCTCTCCGGTCTGCGCAGCACCTTCCTTGATGGCGTTGGCAAGCATGGCAGAGGTGCCGGCGCCGGCGCACAGGACGAGGACCTTCAGGCCGTCGACATCCTTCTTGGCGGATGCGTCGGCGGCGGGCTCGGGCTGATCGGCGACAGGCTTGTTGTCGGCGGCAGCGGCGGTCGTCTCGGCGGAAGCGGCAGTCTGCTCGACAGCGGGCGCAGAGGCGTTGGCGGCGATGGCAGCGGCATCATTGGACTCGAGACCCAGCTCGGCGGCGCGCTCGGCCTCCTGGTCGCAGAGCAGCTTATCGTATGCCTTCAAGAACGGCAGGTAGATGATGGCGTCCAGCAAGATGATGATTGCGACAAACACTAGGGCGATAAGCTGGAAGTTCGTGGTGATGAAGATGCCGATGGGGGCAGGGGTAGCCCAAGGCACCACGAAGGAGAAGCCGTTCATGCCCACATTGTCGATAAAGAACTTGGCAACACTCACGTTGACGCAGCCGGCGGCAACAAAGGGGATGAGCATGTAGGGGTTGAGGATCATCGGCGCGCCAAAGAGCAGCGGCTCGTTGACAGCAAAGGCAACAGGAACAATCGAGGCCTTACCGACGGCTTTGAGCTGCTTGGACTTCATAAAGAGAATCAGCAGAAGCGGCACGATAAACGTGGCGCCGGTGCCGCCGAACTCACCCACGAGCGACATGTTAAAGGTGAGGGAGTGGGCGGGGTGGCCACCGGCCAGCAGAACCTGCAGGTTCTCGGCCTGGTTGGCAAGACGGATGGGGTCGATGCCCGGCTGGACGATCGAGGGGCCGTGGACGCCCACGAACCAGAACAGGCTCATGGCGCCGTAGATCACAGCGAGGCCGATGTAGCCATCGGCAGCGGTGAACAGGGGCTGGAACACCTGGATGACACCCTGGGCAAAGCAGAAGCCAAAAGCAGCGCGGAAGACGATGTCAAAAACCCAAAAGACGGTGATGCAGACGGAGAAGGGGATGATGTCCTTAAAGGTCTGCGAGATGTTGGGCGGTACCTGCTCGGGCATCTTGACGGTGATGTTGCGCTTAATGAAGAACTTGTAGATGATGCCGGTCACAAACGCAGCGATGAAAGCGGTCAGCAGGCCCTTGGAACCAAGGTAGGTGGTGTTGAAACCGCTGGCAGCGTCCGTGGCGATGGTGTCGCTCGAAAGGAGCAAGAAGCCGATGATGGCCGCGCACATGCACGAGATAAAGTTGATCTGGTTGTTCTTGGGCAGATCGCGGTTCTGAGCGTCGGCGAAGTGCTTGGCCGTGGTGGCGGCGCAGGCGATGGCCAGGATGCCCATGGAGTAGTTGTAGCACTTCCACAGGGCGTTGTTGATGTCATCGGGCCAGTAGAAACCCCAGATGTTGGGGACCGAGGCTACCAGGCAGAAGATGGACGAGAAGATGATGATGGGGATGACGGAGATAAAGCCGTCGCGGATCGCCTTGAGGTACTTGTTGCGGGCGATCGCGTTGAAAAAGGGCTGGCCCTTTTCGATGATGGCGATGAGTTGCTCCATGCAATGCTCCTAAGAGTCGGTGGGTTAGCAACGATGGTAGCTTTTGGCGTTCGGTTGCCAAAATGTTGACGTTGCCATTTTGCGACACAAAAAAGACGCGAACCGGTGGTTCCTGTGCCTGCGAACCGTCGATTCCTTATGCGTAAACGTTTGAGCCGCCCGGTGGCTCTGTGTTTGCGCAATGGCAACGTTAACATTTGGTCGACAAAAGCCGTTCGGGGAAGCAAAAATGTCGGTGAACGGTAGGTTTTGGGTGGTGAGCGTATGGTGGGGGAGGCGTTAGATATACTTGAAGACGTTTCATTTGACTGCGTAGGGTGCCACCAATGGCATCGTTGACATAGAAA
>CABUGR010000031.1 GCA_902491135.1 uncultured Collinsella sp.
TTCGGTGACGAAGACCTGCGCGTCTAGCCCCAATCGCCCAGCGCCGTCTTCTGCCGCCCTTACGAAAGGCTGCTATTCGAGGGAATCACGTTGCTGTTATTATCGAACATATATTCGTATTTATGACCGCGCTTTGATAGAATGGCAGTTGTTGACGGCAGTTCCATGTGCCGGGCAGCGCCCTCCATGCGACGGGAGGTGATGCCCATGACCGATCTGATTGATTTCGTGAAGCTCCTGACCGCTTTGGTCTCGCTCCTCACGGCGCTTATCGGACTTTCCGAGGCACTTAAGCAGCGTACGAAGCAAAAGAAGAGGGGTCGACGCCGTTAAGGCATTGACCCCTTAATCGAAGTAACGGCGCTGCCCAGCTATCCACAACTTGGGCTGCCGTCGACCTTATTCTACCCACGGACATTGAGTTTAACAAATGGTTTTTTCGGTAGCGAAGCCTCGGTCCCTCAGCCGCTCAGCACCTGCTTCCTACTCCAGCCACCATTCCATATCCACGGAGCACTCGACCTCGATAGGCTCTGGCTCCAGCACCGTCTCCTCGGAGCCTCCGGACGCCCCATCGGGAGCACACGCGGCAACACAGTATGTTCGACCATAGCCCGCCGCCCGACTGTTATACGAGATATGCTTGACGCCGCCCAGCATAGACCCGCCGCAACGGCAAGTGCCTGCGCGTTGCCGCGAGCACGTTCAACCGCACGGGCAATCAGGGCGTCTTCCGCCGCGCGCTGATCCGCCAACTCAAATCGAATGCTCATGTCGGCATGTGACTCGCAGGTATTGAGTGCGGTCCACACAGCAGCAAAGTCAGTCGAATCGACAGGCGCGGCAACCGTACCGTACGCATAGTAGTTGTAGCCCACAATCGTCGCCTTCTTGCGCGTCATCTGCGCATAACAAGTGTACCGACAGCATGTTAATTCGCTATCCAAACCAAAGGGCGCCAGCGCGGCGGCTACGCGGGCGCGATCGGTGTTGTAATCCTCCAGGCACGATTCCTTGGTGGTGCGGCGACCACCAAAGCCAATGCTAAAGATCACGCGGTCGGGCATAACCTCGTCCTCTATCTCGGCGCCAACGCTCACATAACCGGTCTTATCCGTTGCCATGACATCCGTCCTTTCCACGAATGGCTACGTTGCGGTAAGCGTAGCCACCCGTGCGGACACAAAAATGGGATGCTGTGCCACGCGCGCCAGGCACGCGCCATGCAGATGGCCCCAAGAGAGTCGCCCGCTCTATTCAAATGGATGAAAAAGATTGAGGCCCGGTGACTTGAATCAGAGGTCATCCCGGGCCCATCAGAGCTCGTAGAGCTCTTGGTTGCTTTGGTCTCGCTCTTCACGGCGCTTATCGAACTTTCCGAGGCACTCAAGCAGCATTCGAAGCATAACAAGTCGCTGCCATTAAGGCACCGACCTCTTGACCAAGCAACGGCGTTTCCCAGCTCTCCAGAACTTGGGCTGCCGTCAACTTTATTCTATCCGCGAGCATCTGGTTTACCAAATGGATTTTCGGTAAAGGAAGCACGGCACGCCCGCAAAACCACTACGCCCCAAGTGCCGCCATGGGGATCACCGCCACGCCGTCGTCGCGTGTGTAGGCAATGCTCCCCTTTCCAACCACGACCGCCAAAAACGCCGGCGCGGCATTCTGGGCGGCAGGATTGGAGAGCACTTTCCTCTCCAGCGCCTTGAGATTTCTCGCTCCATCGTCTGCTTTCGCATCACTCAGCTTGACCTCGATGGCTCCCATCCGCACAGGTCCTCGGTCAGCTTGAGCCTGTTGAAGAGATCCAGGTGCGCAGCGATGGTCCTCTCGTCGGGGCCCGTCTCACCGTACGAGGCGTCCTTTATGAGCGTCTTGTACGTGACAGCCTGGCTCTCGTTCATGGCAAGAGCTCGCAAAAGGCCGTGTGCAAGCTCGGGCGATCATGCGATATACGAAATTACGCCATTCTCAATGCTGTTTTTACGCCGTTCTCAATGTAGTTTTTACGCCATTTTCATTGTAGGTTTTACGCTTGGCATCCTTAGCGCGACCCATTCCGAGCAATCACATCAGAGCGCGCTTGGTTATCTCCGCTCGCACATCTCGGCAAACGAAATCAGCTTGGTATCTCCCCTGCTCGCCGCAGCTTCCTGACATCCTTGCGTAAAGCCACGCTTCGAGAAGATCACGTAGCTTTTATGCTGACGCCTAAAGAGCTCGCTTCGGTACACGAGCTTTTCCAGAACATCCTCGCCTGCCGGTTCGTTACGCCATTTGCACTCCGCAAAGAGCGCCGCGCCCTCTCCGTCGTCGACAATCAAATCGATCTCTTCCTGCGTACGCGTCCGATTGTCCGTTCCCCACCAACGGCCAACTGTTGCCGGCACCACACCAAGTTCGCCCGCGCGCGCGAGTTCGTACGCGTATTGTCTGCATATAAGCTCAAAGACCGTACCCATGTAATCCGATACGTGCGGCTCAATGCGCTTATACGCCATCTCGGCCATATCGTTTTGAATCAGCCCAATGTTCTGCGGCACAAACTTGTACCAGAACCTAAACATCTGGTCGCTCAGCAGATACACGGCTCGCTTATTGCTCGTCTCGTTTAAGGGCAGCTCGCGCTCGACAATCCCAAGCGACGCCAGCTTATCCACATAGCTCTTAACGTTGCTCGCAGGGATTCCCGTAGAGCTCGCGATCTCCGAGATTCTCGAGCGCCCCTGAGCAATTGCTTGCACGATCGCATCATATTGCTCGGGATTGCGGCACTCTTGCAACAGCAGGTTACTCGGCTCCTCAAAGAGATAGCCCGTAGGAGTAAGAAAAAGACGTTTGATGTTGTCCTTGAGCGATACGGCAGGATCGACTTTTTCGATATATGCAGGAATGCCGCCTGTCATGCCATAGCAAACTGCAGCGTCTTCGCAACTCATGCTCTGCCACAGGCCGAGGGTCGTCGTAAAATCGAGCGGCATGATCTTAAACTGGGCCGTACGCCTACCGTATAGTGGGCTCTCGTAGCCCAATACCTGTTCCTCCATAAACGAAAGAGACGAGCCGCACAGGATAAGCATGAGCTTGGTCTCTTTGTACAAGTGATCGATCTTGTCTTGCAGCAACGAGCTGATCTCGGGATTCGATTGGGCGAGATAGGGATACTCGTCAATCACAACAATCAAACGTTCCGTGCGAGCCATGGTGGCCAACGCATCGAACGCCTCGTCAAAACTACGAAACGACACACCTGCAGCGCCAACCGAACCCGCAAGTATCGCCTGGCTAAAGCCGTGCAGGTTTGCCACTGCATTGGTACGACGAGCTTGAAAGTAAATAGCCTTCTTGTCTTGGATGAACTCTGTGATAAGGCGCGTTTTACCCACACGACGGCGGCCGTAAATCACAGGCATTTCAAAGGAGCCCGTGCCATACAGTCGATTGAGCTCGGACATTTCCACTGTTCTTCCGATAAACATAGGGCCATCCTTCCTTTACGTTATAGCTAGCTATATTATACCTTCCTATAATATGTCTAGCTATAACGCAATTCGACAAGCGGCGCACGCAAAAGGGGCGGTACACCCCCGCACGTGGACCGTTCCGGAAAATGTATCCCGTTCTGGAGCCAAAAACTGGGCCGTAGTTTCCGCCAAGCAAGCCATCCGGAAAGCGTGTCCCGTTCTGAGCCTGAATTCTGGGATGCGGTTTCCGCTGAAACTTCTACCGGAAAGCGAATCCCATTCTGAGCGTCGAATCCGGGACGCAGTTTCCGGTTGAGGGCTGTTCCGGAAAGCTTGTCCCGTTCCGAGCGGCAATTCCGGGTCACGGTTTCCTCAGGTACAAGGCGACAGTCCGCCGCCCTTATCACATGCCTTCAAATATGCGATCCAGAAACACAAAACAGCAGATAGAATGCTCTTTTTCAAAAAGTACACGTCCCGAAACTTACCAAGACTTCATATCTAGCTACCGTTCACGGTCGCCGATTACCACCCACCGATTCAAACAAGAAATATGTCGCCAAAAGCAGGTCATCTACCTGCATGGTTAGATTTTGGTCAGCTTTTGGTCAGCTGAGCGGCAAGTTCCAGCTGATACGTTTTTGCTACCCAAAAGGAGGCGGTAGCTCATGACCCATTGCAATGACCAGCTCATCGACCAACTGCTCACTCAAGCCGAGCAAGAGGGGCGCTGTCTGATTCCCCCGAGCGCGGCGATCCGAAAAGCGCTCCTTCGGCGCACCGGCGGCACGGTTGTCTCGCCCATTCCGGGGTTGTTTGCGCGAAAAACGCGCTGGGATGAACTCAACCGAGCGCAACGCCATTGCGAGATTATCCGCGCCCTTGCGATCATCCATCCCGATTGGACGTTCTGCTCGTTTTCGGCAGCTTGCCTGCTGGGGCTCGAGGTCTCGTGGCGACACCTGAACGTCGTGCATGTTTGCAGCTCGACAAAGCCGTCGGCTCGTCCGGGCGCACATATTCAGCGACACCAGATTGAGCCGGCCGGAGCAATACGCAGAGCCGGCATATCGGTAACGCCGCCCATCCAAACGGCCACAGATTGCCTGCTGCAAACTGGTTTTGCCGACGGCATGCCCATTGCCGATTCGACGATCTCAAAGCTCGGCCTTGCGCCGGAACAGCTGATGGAGGCCGTGGAGCAACGAGCGACTGCACGCAATGGTCGCGCGATTCGCACCGCCCTCACAACGCTTCGATATGACGACGTCCGCGCCGAGAGCGGCGGGGGATCGGTCGCCCGAGCCGTCATGATCGAGACGGGCTTTGCGCCCGACTGGCTTCAATACGAGCTGACGGACCCCTTCGATTCGGCCAAGCCCATACGAACGGACTTTGCCTGGGAGCGCCAGGCGCGGGAACTCACACTGGGCGAGCTCGACGGGCTCATCAAATATACCAACCAGACCATGCTGGCCGGACGCACCACCGCCGAGGTGCTCGTTGCCGAACGACAGCGCGAGGCGCACCTATCGCTCTACGGTCACCCTCTGCTGCGCTTTACCATGAACGAGGTCCGCTCGACAGGAATGCTCGCCAAAAAGCTGCAGACGGCAGGCATCCGGCAGACCGCGCTGCCGACATGGCTCAACGAGGTGGACCTGTAGGAGCTGCTAGGCCACGCATCGCCGAATCGCATCCCCCCTATCTGGGCCGCGTTTTCCCAACGGCCACGCCAACGGAAAGCGCGTCCCAGCCTGGACACTCAAAACGGGATGCGCTTTCCGGATGGCGGGCCTGGCGGAAAGCGTGTCCCGGAATCCCGTCTCAGAGCTGGACAGGCTTTCCGGTTGAGTCCTTCAGCGGAAACCGCATCCCGGAATAAACACTCAAACTGGGATGCGCTTTCCAAACGGCCGGCCAGCGGAAAACACATCCCATTCTGAGGCACGATTCCGGGACGCAGTTTCCGCATGCGGCCCCGTTGGGAAAGTTAATCCCGTTCCGAGGCTGGATTCCGGGACGCAGCTTCCGCATGCGGAGGCGCTCCAAACAAAAGGCCCCGGCTCGCGATGGAGCTGGGGCCAAAGGCGCAGCATATACAGTTGATGTTGAGCGCGAACAGCTCGTCAGCAATGACCGTCCGCGCCCTACCCTACCCGCGGTTGCGGACGCGGCTGTAGGGCGTATCCACCATGGGCAGATCTGGACGCAGTTTGCCGTCAAACGCGCGGTAGGCGTTCTGTACGGCGGGCGCCGTGGGAATCGTTGCGATCTCTCCAATGCCCTTGCCGCCGTATGCCACGGGCAACAGCTCGTCCTTCTCCACGTAAATGGCGTGGATATCCGGAATCTCGGGCGCACGGAACAGCCCGAGCGTGCCGTACCTTACCTGGGGCACGCAGTCCTTGAGCGGCCAGTCCTCGGTAAGCGCATAGCCCATACCCATGAGCACACCGCCCTCGATCTGTCCCTGAATGGAGATCGGCTTCACAACCTTGCCGGAATCGTGCGCAGCATAGACCTCGCTCACGCGACCGTCATCGTCCAGAATGACCACATGCGTGGCAAAGCCGTAGCAGATGTGGCTCTTGGGATTGGGAACGTCGGCGCCCAGCTTGTCGGTCGGCTCCAGGTACACGTAGCCAAACTCGCATCCCTCGAGCGCCTTGATGGCGGCCGCGGGATCCTGAGGATGCATACCCTGGCCGGCGACGAGCTCCTGCGTGTGCAGCTGATAGGCGCGACCGTCGTCATACTCGATCTTGACGCCGTCGCCATGCGCATTCACGGGAGCGGCGGGCGCAGACTTGCCGGCCTCGATATCAAGCATGGCATCGCGCAGCAGGAAGGCGGCACCGCGCACGGCCTCGCCGGTCACGACCGTCTGACGTGAACCAGACGTGGTGCCGGAGTCGGGAGCGTTCTCGGTGGAGCACTCGCCGTTGGCAATGCAGCGAAGCGGCAGGCCGCATGCCTCGGCAACGTCCTGCAAAAAGACGGTGTTGCAGCCCTGGCCGATGTCGGACGTGGCGGCATAGACCACAGCCACGCCGTCCTCGATGCGAATCTTGCAGCGGCCGGCATCGGGCAGGCCCACGCCCACGCCGGCGTTCTTCATGGCGCAGGCGATACCGGCGTGTCCGGGATGCGCATAGTAGGCATCCTTGACCTCGAGCAGCGTCTCTTTAAGCGCCGTGGAGCAGTCGGCAATCTGGCCGTTGGGCAAAACCTCGCCCGGCTCGATGGCGTTACGGTAGCGGATCTCCCACGGATCCAGGCCGACCTTCTCTGCCAGCAAGTCGATCAGGCTCTCGAGCGCAAACTCGGACTGGCAAACGCCAAAGCCGCGGTACGCGCCGGCGGGCGGGTTGTTGGTGTAGTAGCCATAACCGCGAATGTCGGTGTTCTGGTACTTGTAGGGGCCGACGGCATGCGTGCAGGCGCGCTCGAGCACCGGGCCGCACAGCGACGCGTAGGCGCCGGTGTCAAAGTTGATCTCGCAATCCAGGCCGGTAAAGTTGCCCTCGGCGTCGCAGCCCAGCGTAAAGGTGCCGTCCATGGCGTGGCGCTTGGGATGGAACGCGAGCGACTCGGCACGCGTGAGCTTGCACTTCACAGGACGCTGGAACTTATATGCGGCAAGCGCGGCCAGGTGCTGGATGGACACGTCCTCCTTGCCGCCAAAGCCGCCGCCCACGAGCATGGTCTCGACGACCACGCGCTCGGGCTCGTTGTCCCAGCCAAACATGTGGGCACACTCTTTGCGCGTGTCGTAGGCACCCTGGTCGGTCGACTGCACCTTGACGCCGTTCTTATACGGGAAGGCAACGGCGCACTCGGGCTCCAAGAAGGCATGCTCGGTAAAGGGCGTGGTAAAGCGCTGCGTCACGGTGAACGCGCTCTCCGCCAGCGCCTTGGCGGCGTCGCCGCGCGTCACATGGCGGCTCTGGCACACGTTGTCCTTGAGCTCCACCGTGTTGCCAAAGGCAAAGAAGCTGTCGTGCAGGCGCGGGGCGTCGGCAGCCTTGGCCTCGACAATGTTGCGCACGGGCTCCAGCGGCTCGTAGTCAATCTTTACGAGCTTCTTGGCCTTCTCGAGCGTCGCTTCGTCCTCGGCGACCACCAACACGATGGCGTCACCCACGCAGCGGGTGATATCGCCCGCCGCAATCATGACGTCCCAGTCCTGGATAAGGTGGCCGACCTGGTTGACCGGCACGTCCTCGGCGCGCAGGATGCCCACCACGCCGGGCAGGGCCTCGGCCTTGGAGGTGTCGATGGAGAGCACACGGGCGCGCGGGTACTTGGAGCGCACGGCGCTGGCATAGGTCAGACCCGGCTGATCGAGCTCGTCGATGTCGTCGGGATACTTGCCCTCGCCGAGCACCTTCTTGCGCACGTCGATACGGAAGGCGCGCTCCAGGTCCTCGTCGATCTGCTTTTCGCCGCGAAGCACCGAAGCGGCCAGCGAGATGCCCTCGATAATCTTTTTGTAGCCGGTGCAGCGGCAGACGTTGCCACGGATGGCGTACTTGATCTGCTCCTCAGTGGGCTCGGGATCCTCGGCGATGAGCGCTGCACCCGCCATGACCATGCCGGGGATGCAAAAGCCGCATTGCACGGCGCCCACGGCGCCAAAGGCGTACACAAAGGCCTCGCGCACGTCCTCGGGCAGGCCCTCGACGGTCACGATGTTGCGACCGGCGGCAAGAGCGGTGGTCAGCACGCACGCCTTGACGGCCGCACCGTCCACATGGATGGTGCAGGTACCGCAGGCGCCCTCGGAGCAGCCGTCCTTGGCGGAATGGATATGCAGGTCGTCGCGCAGGTAGCGCAGCAGCGGTTTGTTCTGAGTCGTCGTGCGCTCGACGCCGTTAACGGTAAAAGTGAATTCCTGTGCCATGGTGATTCCCTTCTACACGCCGGCGGCAATGCCGGTGCGATCGTGGATGGCGCCATGCGGACAGACGACGGCGCACATGCCGCACGACAGACAGTCC
>CABUGR010000032.1 GCA_902491135.1 uncultured Collinsella sp.
ATGGCCTGCGTGACCTCGGCGCAACGCACCTGGCAGCGGGCATAGCAATCGCCATCGGTAGCAACGATGGGCTCAAACGCGGCCAGACCCGCATAGGCGCCGTCACCGAACATGCGCACGTCGTAATCCACGCCCGAGGCGCGACCAAACGGGCCGACCATCGACAGATTCAGCGCATCCTTCTTGCTGATCACGCCCACGCCATGCAGGCGCTCGCCACAGCTGTCGTCGTCCAAAAACGTATGCACCAGGGCCTCGTAGTCGGGGCGCATGGCGTCGAGCGTCTGGACAATGCCCGCCAGCTCGGAGTCCTCGATATCGTGCTTAAGGCCGCCGATCTCGTTAATCGACAGAATCACGCGCCCGCCGCAAGTGCTCTCAAAAATCTTGAGAATTTGCTCGCGCAGGGTCCACGAACGATAGAACAACGCCTCGAAGCCAAAGGCATCGGCGAGCAGGCCCAGCCACAGCAAATGCGAGTGAATGCGCGAAAGCTCGTGCAGAATGGTGCGGATATACTGCACGCGGCCGGGCACCTCGATGTCGAGCATACGCTCGCAGGCGCTGGCATAACCGTAGCTGTGGCCCACGGCGCAGATGCCGCAGATGCGCTCGGCGATGTAGCCAAACTGATGCATATCGCGCTTTTCGGTGAGCTTCTCGAGGCCGCGGTGCACAAAACCGATCTGCGGAATTGCCTCGATGACGCGGTCGTCCTCGATCACCAGGTCCAGATGAAGCGGCTCGGGCAGCACCGGGTGCTGCGGGCCAAACGGAATAACGGAGCGATGTGCCATGGACCTTACGCCTCCTTTTTCTGCTTGTCGCGGGCAGCCTTGGCGGCAAGCGCCGCGCGGACCTTGGCCGCTTTCTCGGGATCCATGGCAGCGAGCTTTGCCTCCATCTCGGCAGCCTTGAGCGCGGCCTTCGCAACAGCCTCGTCATGCTGAGCATCGGAGCCGGCAGCCGCAGCGGGCTGAGCGACGGCAGCGCCCGCAGCATCGCCGGCACCTGCGGCGCCCTCCCCCGCAGTGGCCGTGGCAGCGGCAGCCTTTTCGGCCGCAGCCTTGCGCGCCTTGGCCTCTGCAACCGCGCGGACCTTCATGGCTTTCTCGCGCGCGGCCTTCACCTCGGGCGTGATAACGCTCATGGGCTCGGCCGTTGAGACCTGGTAGAAAAAGCCCTTAAAGTCAATCTGCATGTCGGTGATGGCAAGACCAAACAGGTCATGCGCCTCGTTCTCAAACGGAAATACCGCCGGATAGTACGAGCTGATGGACGGAATCTCCTGGTACTGATCGATATCCTCGACCACCAGGTTCTCGATTGCATAGCTGCCGTCCTGCGCAATATGCTCCTGAGCAGCACGAACGTTGATAAACGTATAGACCAGGCGATACGATCCGTCGTCCACACAGCGCTCGGCGTGCATTTGCACAAAGCGCGCGCCGACGCCCTTGAGCGCCTGGACATGCGACAGAAGCTCGTCGATCCCGACGATGGTATAGATTGCCTTTTGCATTACTCGGCCTCCTTTGCAGCGGCGGGCGTCCCAGCAGGTGCGTCGCCAGCGACGGGCGCGGCGGGCGCCCTAGCGGGCGTATCGCCGGCGCCATCAGCCCCGGCCCCCGCTGCCACAAACCCGTCCTCGCCCAGCTCAACGCCACCGTCCCAGGTAGCGGCGCCGCCCACGGTGAGCGGATCGCCGCCGGCGCGCATCACGGCCTCCTTCTGGTCCAGAATGCCGCACGCCTCCACGATGGCATCGATCACCGTCTCGGGGCGAATGGCGCACCCGGGCGCGTACACGTCCACGGGAATCGCGCGGTCCACGCCGCCGATCACGTTGTACGCATCGCGAAACACGCCGCCCGTGCAGGCGCAGATACCGCAGGCCACCACGCACTTGGGCTCGAGCATCTGGTTGTAGATCTGGCGCACGACGGGCAGGTTCTGAGCGTTGACCGACCCCGTTACCAAAAAGATATCCGCATGCTTGGGGTTGCCGGTGTTGACCACGCCAAAGCGCTCCGCATCGAACAGCGGCGTGAGCGAGGCCAACACCTCGATATCGCATCCGTTGCAGCTCGAGCCGTCGTAATGAATAACCCACGGCGACCGCGACATTTTATGATCCATGGATGCCGCCTCCTAAATAAACACGTCGACGAGGATGGGCATAAGGTTGAGCAGGCCAAATACCAGCGCCACGCCCCAGCCGAGCTTAAAGCAGCTGCGCCAGGTGCTGCGCGCGAAGGTGTTGTCGATCAGCACCTCGACAAAGTACGTCGCAGCCATCACGACCAGGGCTACGACCCAGCTCACCGGGTTGTCCCAGACAAAGAACATGCCCACCCACATCAAAAACAGCACGGTCTCGCACCAGTGCATAAGGGTCATCTTGGCCAGCGTGCCGCCGCTCATCTCGGTGGCGACGCCCTGGACGATCTCCTGATGCGCGTGATGTGAGTACGAAAGGTCAAACGGCGACTTGCGCAGCTTGATGGTGAGCACCGCGAGCAGCGCGAGGAAAATGGGCGCGCTGTACACGATGATGGGGGCCGACTGCCCCGTCACGGCGATGGAATCGAAGCTATCGGTGGCAAGGTACAAGCCCACGCTCATCAGCAGAACGGCGGGCTCGTAACTCATAACCTGCAGCAACTCACGATCGGCGCCGACCTGGGCAAACGGGCTTTGCGTCGAGGCGGACGCCAGCACCACAAAGATCGCGGCGAGCGTCACCATAAAGGCGCACAGCAGCGTGTTGGAGCCCGACACAAAGATGCCGCCGCCCACGACGGTAAAGATGAGCGCGCACGCCATGTAGGTATCGTCCATGGTGTTTACGCTGGCAGGGGCTTTGCGCAGCAGCTTGGCAACGTCGTAGAAGGGCTGCAGCAGACGCGGCCCCACGCGACCCTGCATGCGAGCGGACAGCTTGCGGTCAAGACCGTCAATCAAACCGCCCACAAGCGGCGCCAGCAAGGCAAACGCCACGGTACCAATAAAAATGCCCAAGACGCCCGAACCTTCAAAATACTTGCCGCGCAGCACCGAGGGCGCGCTCATGGCAAGCCGCTCGGGCCCAATCCACGCGCAACACAGCAGCGCAAACAAGATAATGCTGCAGCACACGACGCTACCCGCGGGGCCAATACGCTTCTCGCCAAGGGCGTCCTCCGAGTACCAATTGCGCTTTTCGGCCTTCACCTCGTGTCCCATCGAGCCGCGGAAATGGCGGTAATTGTCGGTTCCCACACCCGAAAGATATACGTTTACGTGCGGCTTGTTGCTCACGCGGAATGAAGTCAGCAGCACCACGGCGATAAAAGCCACGATAACCACCATCAGATACATGGCGTCCTTGCCGATAACGTACGGCACGCGGCCAAACACCATGGCCAAGTAAGGCGACACCAGGCCGCTCGAGATAACCGGGAACGCCACGCAGCACAGAATCAGTAGCGCGGCGATGGTGTTGAGCGCCATCCATTCGGTCTTATGGACATTGACCTCAACGTTTTGAGCCGTGGGATCGACGCCCGAAAGCTTGGCAAGCCACTTGCCCCAGAAGTAAAACGTCGCGGCCGAGCCAAAGGCAAGCACCATGATCATGAGCACGTTGCCGGTCTGCGCAAACGCCACCAGGGCGCCCCACTTGGACACGAGCATGCCAAACGGCGCCACAAACATGCCCATGATGCCCAGCATCATCAGACGCGTCAGGTGCGGCATGCGGCTGAACATACCGTCCATGTCCTCGATATTGCGGCTGCCGATATGATGCTCGGCCGTGCCCACGCACAGGAACAGCAGCGACTTGGCCACCGTATGGAACAGGATCAGGAAGATGGCGGCCCATACGGCCTCGGGCGCGCCGACGCCCAGGCAGGCACTGATAAGGCCCAAATTGGAAATGGTGGAGTACGCGAGCACGCGCTTGGCGTTGCTCTGCGAGATGGCCATGAGGGCAGCGAGCAAAAACGTGATGGCACCCACACTCGTGACCATAAAGCCGGTTACGGGATAGATGGCATAGAGCGGGCTCAGCTTGACCATTAGGAACACGCCGGCCTTGACCATGGTTGACGAGTGCAGCAGGGCGCTCGTGGGGGTGGGGGCAACCATGGCGCCCAACAGCCAAGTGTGGAACGGCATCTGTGCGGCCTTGGTGAGTGCGGCGAGCGACAACAGGATGACCGGCATCACCAGTAGCGCGGACTGCGCGGTGCCGGCGCCGGAAAGCTCGATCATGCCCGAGATGGTCAGCGGCATGCCGTTAACGTGCAGGAACATGAGTCCGGCCAAAAACGCAATGCCGCCCAGCATGTTGAGGATGATCTGGGTGAAGGCGTTCTTGATAGCCTCGGGCGTGCGCGTGTAGCCAATCATAAGGAACGAGCACACGGTGGTGATCTCCCAGCCGCAGAACAGCCACTCAAGGTTGTCGCTCGTCACGATGACGAACATGGCCGAGAGGAACAGGAACATGAGCGCCAGGAACTGCGGGCGTCGGTCGGGCGCGGTCTGCCCGCGCAGCGCTGCCTCATGCTCATCGTGCGCTTGGAAGTCCTTCATGTAGCCCAGGGCATACACGCAGATTAGGCTGCCGACGATGCCGACGGCGAGGACCATGATCACGCTCATGTAGTCTAGGTAGAGCGGCGTCGCCGTGACGGCTTCGGCCGCGGGCAGCGTCATGGCCGCAAAGGCAACGGAGCCCACCAGCTGGACTATGCCGAGCACCGTGGTGAGCGCGTTTCTATATTTGCACGCGTTGTACAGGATGACGGCGCACAGGATGACATCGATAGCGGAGCTGATGATGGAGAGCACATGCGAGGTGCCGGGGGCAACCTCAAAGCTCTGCGGACCCGTGCCAAAAAACATGACGGCGACTACAACTGTCACCGCCATAATAATGCCGGAACCTATGAGCCCCACCGCATCGCGGGCTCGGTCACCGCGCGCGAGCAGCATGCCCAGCGCCGGTACCAGCGGAAACAGGGTAAGGAAATACAGTAGCGTCATACCATCACTCCCCCATGCAAAAACGCTGCAAGTGTTTAACGTTATAGCTCAATTGATGAGTAGCGGCGGCAGGTTTTCGGTCAACTGGGGAGTTTTAGGCGTACGAGGCAAGGGCACGTCCGCTTTGAAGCAGAGAGGCGACGCTCCCCTTATCGCAGCGACGGGCGCCGGGCCGCTGCGCGCGGTTTATTGGCCACGTTGGAGGATGTCCCGATAGGCTCGCGGCGGTCCGAAAAGTTGGCGCGGCAAGAAAAATGCGCCCCTGTGGGCGCACCATCCCGTTCGCTATTCCGCCTTTTTAACGCGCGGCTTGCGACCGCGCGGCTTATCGACCAGCGCAGATTCACCGCTCTCGCGATACTGGCGGCACCAGGCCTTAACCGAAGACTCGCTGGGAATCTTGTGCTTGATCATGGCCTCGCGAACCGTCAGGCCGTTTTCCAAACGGTCCTTGACCACGGCGAGCTTTACGTCGTACGAATAGGTGTGATGACGAGTGCCCGCGTTGAGCACGGCATCGGCACCGCCCACGGCATATGCGCGGGCCCACTGACGAGCCGTGGCCTGGGGAATGCCAAGCTTTGCGGCGAGGGCGCGGTGACCGACCCCCTCTTGGAGGATCTCGACGGCGCGCTGCCTAACCTCGGGCGCATGCGTGCGAGTCCTTGTTGCTTCTGACATACCTGCCACTTCTTAGCCTCAACCGTTAATCTGCCTTCTTACGTGCATGTTAGATAGTAGCATTTTGCTGTTTGCGCGTAGCAGTTAATTGAAAATCGCAACGGTGGCATCTGGGCATTTGCCATTACTTTGCAACAGTTCTTTAGGTTTTATTTACGCAGCTAGTTGGCCCGCGGCTCATTGACGGTGTTTTACCAACCAGATTGGTATCTTTTTGTTTGGCTGGTATGGTTTGCGCAATTATTAACCCCTCCCTCAACAATTCTGAACGGTCTGCAAGGCAGCAGACGTCCTCACTTCTCATGATTAGCGCGCTTGCCATCCACCGGAGCAAAACAAAAAGGGCGGGACCTGCTGTGCTTGCAGATCCCGCCCCAGTTGACACCCGATGGGACGCAGCCGGGCGAGACAGGTCCGTGCTACCGCCCCGCCTGGCCGCGATGTTCAACTACAGCTCGTTGGCCGCGTGATACGCCGTGCGGATGGCGCTCGCGATGTCGGCGGTGCGCTCGCCCGAGCAGTCGCCCACACAGGTCACGGGCACCGTCACGCCATCAAGGTCAAACGCGTTGGCCTTGGAGCCCACGGCCATCACCACGTAATCGCAGGCGATCTTCACCGGCTCCTCGGCGCCGTCCTCGGTGGTGCAAACAGCCTCCACGCCCGCGTCGGTAATGGCGGTCAGTCGGGTCTTCACGTGCTGCTCCACGTTGTGCTCGGCAAAGTCGCTCATAATCAGCGGCAGAATGGTCTCGGACTCGCCCGCAGCAATCTTGTCGAGCATCTCCACGATCGCCACCTCACAGCCGCGCTGCAGCAAGTACTCGGCAGTCTCGGTGCCCACCAGGCCACCGCCAATGACGGCGACGCGGCCCGTAAGCTCCACCTTGCCGGCCAGCACGTCCCAGCTCGAGACGACCTTGTCCGAGTCGGCACCCGGAACGGGGATGACCACGTCGTGTGCGCCCACAGCCACAATCGCGGCGTCGGCGGCGTTGAGGTCCTCAGCGGTAGCGACGTGGTTGAGCTCAACCTTCACGCCCAGGCCGGGCAGAATCTTCTCGTAATACTCGACCGAGCGCATGATCTCGTCCTTGCGCGGAGGCGCGGCCGCCAGCACAATCTGGCCGCCCAAGTGATCGCTCGCCTCGTAGATGGTCACATCGTAGCCGCGCTTGGCCGCCACGCGTGCGGCCTCCAGGCCGGCAATACCGCCGCCCACCACGGCGATCTTCTTGTCGCCCTCGCCCGGCTTAATGGCGATGGTAGCCTCGTCACCGTTCTCGGCGTTGAGCACGCACGAGATGTACTTGCGGTTTTGGATCGCGTCGACGCAGCCCTTGTTGCAGTTGAGGCACTCGCGGATGGGCTCACCCGTGGCGGCCTTCAGCGCAATGTCGGGGTCGCACATGAGCGAGCGACCATAGGCGATGATGTCGGCCGCGCCGTCTTCCAGAATCTTCTCGCCGGCCTCGACCGAGACAACACGGCCAACGGTTGCCACCGGCACGGAGACCAGGGCCTTGACGCGCTCAGCCACGGGCAGCGTCCAGTTGTAGGGCATGGCACCCATGGGCGGAATGGTGTCGCCCATGTTGCCGGTGTGGTTGGCCTGCGCGACCTGGATCATGTCGATGCCCGCGCCCTCGAGCAGCTTGGCAAACTCGCAGGCCTCATCGGGCTGCAGGCCGCCCTTGCCGCGCGGCGTGCCGTCGGGGTTCTCCATGATCACGGGGAGCTTGTACTCCACCATCAGCTGCGGCGCGGCCTCCTTAATGGCGGCGACGACCTCCAGCGCGTAGCGAACGCGGTTCTCGAACGATCCACCGTACTCGTCGGTGCGCTGGTTGAGGATGGCCGAGCACAGCGAACCCACCAGGCGGTCGCCGTGGACCTCGATGGCATCGATTCCAGCCTGCTGCGCGCGGGCGGCCGAGGCGGCGATGGCCTCCTTGATCTGGGTGAGCTGCTCTACGCTCGCCTCGTTCACAAAGTGCTGCATGTCGTGGTGCAGCTTGGCGTATGCCTGATTGCGGATCTCGTTGGACTCGGCCATCTTGGCGGCAAAGGTCTCCTCGTCGCCGGCGGCCTTGGCCTCCTGCGCGGCCTTGGCAGCGGCCATGGAGCCCATGACTATGCGGCCGACACCGGGCACGTCGTACTCGGGGTGGAACAGCTGCAGCGCAACCTTGGCACCGTGCTTGTGGACGGCGTCGGCCAGCGCCTTAAACGTGGGGATCTGGGCGTCGGTTGCCAGCTTGGGCGTGGGGCTCGCGGTCATGACGGGAGCGACGTCACCGATGACGATGTAGCTCACGCCGCCACGGGCCAGGCGCTCGTAAAAAGCCAGGCTGCGCTCGCCGATGGAACCGTCGCGCTCCTCGTAGCCGGTGGTCAGCGGCGGAAACATAATGCGGTTCTTGAGCTCAAGGGGGCCAACCGTAATGGGCTGGAGCAGCTTGGATGCAGGTGCGGTCATGGATATTCCTCTCTTGTAGGCGCGGCGGCGATGATGCCGCGTAGTTGTCTAGAGGATATGGCATGGGGGCACAGCGGCACAACGGAAATCGGCGAATATCAGGTGGCGGCAGGTGGATGGGGCGGGGCGGCCC
>CABUGR010000033.1 GCA_902491135.1 uncultured Collinsella sp.
CTGGCGGGCGGGCCTATGCCCAGGCGCCAACAGCGACCAACATGTTACTCGGCGTGAGCGTAATCGACCTTGGCGCGACGAGCGGTGGCCTTCTCCCAATCGCTGGTGCCCTCAAAGACATCCTGCTTGTAGGGATTGCGGCCGAGCTTCTTGGCGCGGTAGGCGATGTAGATGATCGCGGCGACGTTGGCGACCAGTGCGGCGATCGAGACCGCGGTGGCGGCGCCGGGGTCGAGCGTGGAGTGGGTCACAAAGATGGACTCCTCCTGGAAGTAGGGGAACACCTGGGCAAACATGCACCAAATAGCAAGCGTAAAGGCGCGGTTCTGGATCCAGCCGCCCTTGTTCCAGATAAAGGCGGCGACGGTGGGCGCCAGCAACAGCGCAAAGCCGCAGAACCAGGAGTGGGTGGGCAGGCAGTTGTAGGTGTAGCAGAAGTTCCAGATATCGTAGGCGATGATGTAGACCCAGGTCATGTCGGGCCACAGCATATCGGTCTTGTCCTCGGAGGCGTAGACGCTCCACCAACCGGTCATGCAGAAGATGTTGATGAGACCGGCGATGCCGTTGAACACGTTGTTCCAGCCGGCCAGCTGCGTAGCACCTTCGGAGGTGACCCAGGTGGACTCGCCCAGGACAAAGAAGTGATAGGCGCTCTCGAAGTCGGACACGACGGCGATCAAGATGTTGATGGCGACGATCACAAACGGCCACGCGCGGAACCAATGCGCCTTGCCGATCTTTCCCCACTGGTACTTAATGGCAATGAAGCCCCAGCAACCGGCCAGCGCCGCGTATACCTTGGCGTAGTGGAACCAGCTGTTCTGGTACACATGGGTGGGGTTGGTGAGCGCCCACTCGGCACCCTGCGAAACGCCCACGGCGATGGCGACGCAGTAGATGGTCATGGCCAGCGGAGCCACGCCAAAGATGATGGCCGCGCCCAGCTTGGTGCGGCGGCCGACCTCGTTGAGCACGATCAGGCCAATAAAGACCATGGCCCAGCCGGCCCAGTGGATAAGGGTATCGCTACCCCAAACATCGAACAGCATGCTGCTCTCCTTTCACACGCCCGCGGCCCCTCTTCTGATCGCGGGCAGTTTGGCCAAATGTCGTCAGTTCTGGGGCTTGCGCTCCGGATACTTGGCGGTATAGCCCTCGATGTGGAGTGTCGAGGCGATGATTTCCTTGACCGTCTCGTCGGGCACATCGGGGTGCGTGCGGATATACATCAACAACCCCATGATGAGGGTGTAGAACGTCTCGTAGACATGGTCGATGCGTAGCTCATGATGGGCGACAAAGTCCACCACGGTGGTGTCGCAGATATACTGCGCCACACGCTGGACCACGTTGTGCAAAAAGCCGCCGTAGAGCGCGCCGCTGCTCGAGGTGAGCGTACTCGGCAGTTCGTGGCCGCTGGCGACCAGACGCTTAAAGAGCGGGGCGACGGTGTCGAGCGCGCCCTCGATATCGCCGACGGTGCGGCCGGCGTTCCACTGCTCGAGTTCGGAGATAAAGCCGTCGATCGCCTCGTCCATAACAGCGGTGGCGGCGGCGTCCATATCGGCAAAGTAGTGGTAGAACAGCGAGCGCGTGCAGCCGGCTCGCTTGGTCACGGCCGATACCGATAGGTGGGATACGCCCAGCTCGGAGCTTACGGTGCGCACGGCATCGAGGATCTCGCGACGGCGTTCGTCGCCCGTCAGGCGCTTTGCCGCGCTATCGGATGCGGGGACGGCATTGACTACAGAGGTACCTGCTGTGTTGTTGCCCATGTTTTTGCCGCCTTTCATCCTCTTTTGCCTGACCGTTCGCCTAACAGTCTTGAATATTGTTGACGGTTCGTCAATACTATTTTTGACACAATGTCAACAATGGCGGGTGAACGGCATGGGGCATGCCCGGCCTGCAAAAAAGAGGGGCGCCGCGGCCTCGTCGGGCTGTGGCAAGAGAAGGGACAACCATGATTCTCAACGGACCGGGAATTAGCTACACCGAGCCCGATATCGGCGCGGAGTTTGTGCCGCCGCTGCCGGAGCATCCGCGTGAGGCCATCGTCAAGCTGTGCGAGCACTGCACCAACCGTCTGCTGCATCGCGATGAGCTGCTGGGCTACGAGTACTGGTCGTTTGCCGAGGCCGCAACCGACGAGCAGGCCGAAGTGCTCTGCAAGATGAAGATGCGCCGTCCCTATACGCTGCCCGAGATGGTCAAGCTCACCGGCATGCCCGAAGCCGATATCGAGAAGATGCTCGACGACATGAGCTTCACGGGTCTGCTCGAGTACAACTGGGAAAACCCCGAGCGCGCCAAGCAGTGGGTGCTGCCCATGCTGGTGCCGGGTTCCGCTGAGTTTCTCAACATGCGCGTGAGCCAGCTCGAGGAGCATCCGGTCTATGCCAAGTTCTTTGAGCAGGCGTCCAAGGGACCGCTGTCCAAGGCCACGCCGATGGTGCCGCCCGGTGGCGCCGGCATCGGCATGCATGTCATTCCGGTCGAGAAGGCTATCGATGCCGCGAGCACGTCGGTGCCGATCGAGCATATCGAGCATTGGCTCGACAAATACGATGGCAAATATGCCGCCAGCACCTGCAGCTGCCGCGCGAGCCGTCGCGTGATGGGCGAGGGCTGCGCCGACGACCCCGCCGACTGGTGCATTGCCGTGGGCGATATGGCCGACTACGTGGTCGAGACCGACCGCGGCCATTACGTGACGCGCGAGGAGGTCTACGACATCTTGCGCCAGGCCGAGGACAACGGCTTTGTGCACCAGATCACCAATATCGACGGCGAGAACAAGATCTTCGCCATTTGCAACTGCAACGTCAGCGTGTGCTACGCCCTGCGCACCTCGCAGCTGTTCAACACGCCCAACCTGTCGCGCTCGGCCTATGTCGCCAAGGTCGAGAAAGACAAGTGCGTGGCCTGCGGTCGCTGCGTTGAGGTGTGTCCGGCCGGCGCCGCCAAACTGGGCCAGAAGCTCTGCAGCAAAAAGGCCGGCGGACAGGTGCCCGAGTATCCGCGCCAGGAGCTGCCCGACGCCACCAAATGGGACCACACCAAGTGGTCGCCCAACTACCGCAACGACAACCGCATCGAGACGCATGAGTCCGGCACTGCTCCCTGCAAGACGGCCTGCCCCGCGCACGTTGCCGTTCAGGGCTATTTGAAGCTCGCGGCTCAGGGTCGCTATGACGAGGCGCTGGCACTCATCAAGCGCGAGAACCCGCTGCCCGCTATCTGTGGCCGTGTGTGCAACCGCCGCTGTGAGGATGCCTGCACACGCGGCCGTGTGGACGCCGCCGTGGCTATCGACGAGGTCAAGAAGTTCATCGCCCAGCGCGATCTGGATGCCGCGACCCGCTATGTCCCGCCTGTGGTGACCCCGACGCGTGCCGGCGGCTTCGACCAGAAGATCGCCATTATCGGTGCCGGCCCAGCCGGCCTGTCCTGCGCTTTCTACCTGGCCGAGAAGGGCTACAAGCCCGTCGTATTCGAGAAGAACGAGCGCCCGGGCGGCATGCTCACCTACGGTATTCCCAGCTTTAAGCTGCAGAAGGACGTCATTGAGGCGGAGGTCGAGGTCATTCGCCTGATGGGCGCCGAGTTCCGCTATGGCGTGGAGGTCGGTCGCGATGTGACGCTCGACGAGCTGCGCGCGCAGGGCTTTAAGGCCTTCTACGTGGCTATTGGCTGCCAGGGTGGCCGCCTTGCCGGTATTCCGGGCGAGGATGCCGAGGACGTGACCGTGGCCGTCGACTTCTTGCGCGAGGTCAACAGTGGCAAGATCGACGCGTTGCCCGGCCGCACCATCGTGGTGGGCGGCGGCAACGTGGCCATCGACGTGGCCCGCAACGCCTGCCGCCTGGGCTCCGAGCACGTTGAGATGTTCTGCCTGGAGAGCGAGGCCCAGATGCCCGCGAGCGAGGAGGAGCGTCGCGAGGCCATCGAGGACGGCGCGCACATCAGCTGCGGCTGGGGCCCCAAGGAGGTCCATCTGGACGAGACCGGCCGTGTGTGCGGTATCACCTTCAAGCGCTGCACGCGTGTCTTTGACGACGAGGGCCGTTTTGCGCCCGAGTACGACGAGAACGATCTGCGCCGTGTCGATGCCGACCGCGTCGTCATGTCGATTGGCCAGTCCATTGTGTGGGGCGACCTGCTGGCTGGCTCCAAGGTGGAGCTTGGCCGCGGCCAGGGCGCCCTTGCCGATCCCCAGACCTATCAGACCGCTGAGCCCGACATCTTTGTGGGCGGCGACGTCTACACCGGCCCCAGCTTTGCCATCGACGCTATCGCCGCCGGTCACGAGGCCGCGGTGTCCATCCATCGCTTTGTGCAGCCGGGCTCCACGCTCACCATCGGCCGCAACCAGCGCCGCTACACCGCGCTCGACCGCGACGATGTCGTGATCGAGAGCTACGACAACGCGAGCCGCGAGGTTGCGCATGTGGACCGCGAACGCGAGAAGGCTGCACCGTTTAGCGAGTATGTTGAGACCTTTACCGAGGAGCAGGTGCGCGCCGAGACCGCCCGCTGCCTGGGCTGCGGCGCCTCGATCGTCGACCCCAACAAGTGCATCGGCTGCGGCCTGTGCACCACCAAGTGCGCGTTCGACGCCATCCATCTGGATCGCGACCGCCCCGAGTGCTCCACGATGGTCAAATACGAGCAAAAGCTCCCGAGCCTGGGCAAGTACGCGCTCAAGCGCGCCATCAAGATTAAGTTCGGTCGCAAGTAAGTAGCCATAACGGGAACGGCGGAAGAAAAAGTGCATGAATTGGGGATCGTCTATCACATCATTCGCGATGTCGAGAACGTGGCGCGCGCCAATGGCGTGCGTCGCGTTTCGAGCGTCACGCTGCTGCTGGGCGAGGTCTCGGGCGTCGTTCCCGACTTGCTACTCGACGCTTGGCGCTGGGCAGCAGATAAAAAGCCTATCGCGCAGGGCGCGGAGCTTATCGTGGAGCCCGTCGAGGCCGTGACACATTGCGAGGCGTGCGGCCGCGACTACGCGACGGTCGAGCACGGCAAGACCTGTCCCCATTGCGGTAGCGGCGAGACATACCTGCTGCAGGGCCAAGAGGTCATGATCAAACAGATCGAGACCCCCGACGAGGACCCGGCAGACGCTGCTCCTGACGGCCTCTCCGACGTCCCCGACGCCGTCGACGCCGCCAACCCCCTCCACATCGCCTAGGATTCCCTATAAGTTGCGGTGAAATAGTTCCTAAATCCAGCCTTCTGACTCTTAAACAAGAACTATTTCACCGCAACTTTTTTGAGTAGTTTTGTTGAGCATAAGTCGTGCAAATAGTCAAGCCATGTCTGTTTAAACAAAATAGTGACAGTACGAGCACATTCGCACTTGCTTAATATCGATATTAATGAACAGCTTGCTTGTATCTATAAAATACATAGCTTGATGAGCGACGCCTTGTCGTGTAATGAGTCAAAAAGCAGTAACGTAATCAACTTGTAACAAACCTAGACGTTTAAACAAATAATCCAACCTTTTGCGGATTTAGCTATAATTCCACAATCCAAACAGGTATACTGCTTTCATGTCGTGTAGGAAATACGTAGACAAAAAGGAGGTTATGTGATGGTAAGTATTGTTCTTGCTAGCCACGGGGACTTGGCAGCTGGAATCAAGCAGACGGGCTCGATGGTCTTTGGCGATCAGCCGTCTGTTGCCGTGGTCTCGCTCGAGCCGAGCATGGGCCCCGACGACTTCCGTGCCAAGGTCGAGGAAGCAGTCGCTTCCTTCGAGGACCAGGAGCAGGTGCTCTTCCTCGTTGATCTGTGGGGCGGCACGCCGTTCAACCAGATCAGCGGGCTCATCGAGGGCCACGATTCCTGGGCTATCGTCACCGGTGTCAACCTGCCTATGCTCATCGAGGCATATTCGCAGCGCTTTGACGCAAAGAACACTGCACATGCGATCGCAAAACATCTCGTGACTGAGGCTAAGGCTGGCGTGCGCGTCAAGCCCGAGTCTCTGGAGCCCGAGGAGAAGAAGCCGGCTACGGCCGCCGCTGCTCCTGCAGGCGCCATCCCTCCGGGAACGGTCATCGGCGACGGGCACATCAAGATCGCCCACGTCCGTATCGACACCCGTCTGCTTCATGGCCAGGTGGCCACCACGTGGACCAAGCAGATCAACCCCAACCGCATCATCGTGGTTTCCGACGGCGTTGCTCACGACGAGCTCCGCAAGACCATGATCGAGCAGGCTGCCCCTCCGGGAGTCCATGCCAACGTCGTGCCCATCAAGAAGATGGCCGAGGTCGTCAAGGACACGCGCTTTGGTGACACCAAGGCCATGCTGCTCTTTGAGAATCCGCAGGATCTGCTCAAGGCCATCGAGGCCGGTGTCGACATCAAGGAAGTCAACATCGGTTCCATGGCTCACTCCAAGGGCAAGGTCGTCGTCACCAACGCCGTCGCTATGGGCGATGATGACGTTAAGACTCTCGAGGCCCTCAAGGCCAAGGGCGTCAAGTTCGAGGTCCGCAAGGTTCCTTCGGATTCCTCCGAGGATCTCGACGCCATGTTGAAGAAAGCTAAGGCCGAACTGGCCGCTCAAGCATAGTAAAGGAGGGTCCGATACATGTCTGCAATCACTATTCTGCTTGTTGCGATTGTCGCGTTGCTTGCCGGTATGGAAGGCATTCTGGATGAGTTCCAGTTCCATCAGCCGCTCGTGGCATGCACGCTTATCGGTCTCGTAACCGGTCACCTTCAGGAGGGCATCCTCCTGGGCGGTTCGCTCCAGATGATGGCCCTTGGCTGGGCTAACGTCGGCGCCGCTGTCGCGCCTGACGCCGCTCTGGCCTCGGTCGCTTCTTCGATCATCATGGTGCTCGCCCTCAACGGTGGCGCCACCGATTCGGCCAAGGCCGTTACCACCGCTATCGCCGTCGCCGTCCCGCTGTCGGTCGCTGGTCTGTTCCTGACCATGATCTGCCGTACCATTGCTACCGCTATCGCTCACGCCATGGACGGTTGCGCCGAGAAGGGCGACTTCTCCGGCATCGAGCGCTGGCAGTATGCTGCCATCCTCATGCAGGGCCTTCGTATCGCCATCCCGGCAGTGCTTCTGTGCGTCATCCCGGCCGAGGCCGTTACCAACGCGCTTAACGCTATGCCCGACTGGCTGTCCGGCGGCATGGCTGTCGGCGGCGGCATGGTCGCTTCCGTCGGTTACGCCATGGTCATCAACATGATGGCCACCAAGGAGACCTGGCCGTTCTTCGTCCTCGGCTTTGTCCTTGCTGCCATCCCTCAGCTCACGCTGATCGCCCTTGGTCTCATCGGCATCTCCCTTGCCCTCATCTACCTTGGCCTTAAGGATCTGGCTAAGCAGGGTGGCGGCATGGGCGGTGGCTCCGGCGACCCGCTCGGCGACATTCTGAACGATTACGAGTAGGAGGGGAGTGATACATATGGCAGAGAACAAGATTCAGCTCACCAAGGCTGACCGCAAGAAGGTTTGCTTCCGTCATCAGTTCCTTCAGGGCTCGTGGAACTACGAGCGTATGCAGAACGGCGGCTGGTGCTTCGCAATGATCCCTGCGATCAAGAAGCTCTACACCAGCAAGGATGACCAGATTGCCGCTCTTAAGCGCCACCTGGAGTTCTATAACACCCACCCCTATGTTTCCGCCCCCGTCATTGGCGTTACCCTCGCCCTCGAGGAGGAGCGCGCCAACGGTGCTCCGATCGATGACGTCGCCATCCAGGGCGTCAAGGTCGGTATGATGGGCCCGCTCGCCGGCGTCGGTGACCCCGTCTTCTGGTTCACCCTTCGCCCGATTCTGGGCGCTCTGGGCGCTTCCCTGGCCATGTCCGGCAGCATCGTCGGTCCGCTGCTGTTCTTCTTCGCGTGGAACATCATCCGTTACGCTTTCCTGTGGTACACGCAGGAGTTTGGCTACAAGGTCGGCTCCTCCATCGCCAAGGACCTCTCCGGTGGTCTGATGGGCAAGGTCACCGAGGGCGCTTCCATCCTGGGTATGTTCATCATCGGCGCCCTGGTCGAGCGCTGGGTGTCCATTTCCTTCACCCCGATCGTCTCCA
>CABUGR010000034.1 GCA_902491135.1 uncultured Collinsella sp.
GCTTCCCATCTGCATCGCGCCCCTCTCCAAACGTTGGTATCATTGCTCAATCAAAGTGATACCAATAAACGTGAGGTCGCCGCGTGATGATCAGAAAAACCCTCGATACCGACATTCCCGCCGTCATGGCTATCTATGACGCGGCCCGCGCCTTTATGCGCGCGCATGGCAACGCCACGCAGTGGCCCGAGGGCACGCCTTCTGCCGAGCAGCTGGCTGCCGATATCGCCGCCGGTGGCAGCTATGTGTGCGAAGTCGACGGCCGCGTGGTGGCGACGTTTGCCTTTTTACCGGGCCCGGACGAGTGCTATGACGTCATTGAGGACGGTCAATGGCGTAGCGACACTCCGTACGCCGTGCTGCACCGCGTGGCATCCGACGGCACCACGCATGGCGTTGCGGCCGCGATGTTTGCCTTTGCCAAGGAGCGCGCCGATCACCTGCGTATCGACACACATCAGGACAACCTGCCCATGCAGGGTGCGAGTATTAAGGCTGGGTTTGAGCGTGCCGGCGTCGTGTATGTGTCGGACGGTACGCCTCGTGTTGCGTTCGACTGGCTGCGCGAGGCGTAAGAGCAGGGACGCGTATCAACAATTCGCGCGAACGAACATGGCTCCGGGTGGGGCCATTTTCGTTCGCTGCACTGTTTTGCAAGCCGGCTTTCGCAAGGCGCGAACCTACGAAAATCGCCGCGCGGCAACGCGGGGCGATGAGCTCGGTCGGGGGATAGGGCCCGCTTCGCCCGCCGGCCCGTAAATTGTATCATCCAGTGTGGAGCGTGAGTGCCCGTTGCCGCGTGTGATGGGCTTGTATATAAGAGGAGAGCCATGTCGAAGCAAGCGGTCGTTGGAATCTTGGCGCATGTCGATGCCGGCAAGACCACGCTGGCCGAGGCCATGCTGTTCAACGCTGGTCGCATTCGCAAGCGCGGCCGCGTGGACGATGGCGATTCGCATCTGGACACGAACGCGATCGAGCGCGAGCGCGGCATCACGATTTTCTCGTCGCAGGCCGTGCTCGACCATGGCGATACCCACGTCATGCTCGTGGATGCGCCGGGGCATGTCGATTTTTCTGCTGAGGCGGAGCGCACGCTGCGCGCACTCGACTATACGATTTTGGTTGTGGGCGCCAACGATGGCGTGCAGGGGCATACCGAAACCCTGTGGCGCCTGCTTGCGCGCTATGACATTCCGACGTTCATCTATATCAACAAAATTGATTTGGAGAATCCCGGCCGCGATGTTTTGCTGGCACAGCTTGGGCAACGTCTTTCCGAGGGCTGCCTGGATGCCAACGAACTGTTGGCGGGCGGCGCCGTTCAGGAGGACGCTGCTGCGTTGGACGAGGCGGCGCTCGAGGAGTTTCTTGAGGCGGGTGAGCTTTCCGCCGCGACGCTGTCGCGCATGGTTGCCGAGCGCAAGCTCTTTCCTTGCTTTGCCGGGTCGGCGCTCAAGGACCAAGGCGTGGACGAGCTGCTGGATGGTATATGCGCGCTGATGCGCGAGCGAACATGGCCCCAGGAGTTCGCCGCGCGTGTCTACCGCGTGAGTCGTGGAGACCGTGGCGAGCGTCTTGCCTGGATCAAGGTGGCGGGCGGTGTACTGCGTGCAAAGCAAGTTGTCGAGGGATGCTCTGGCGCCTCCACCTGGGAGCAAAAGATCGACCAGGTGCGCATCTATAACGGTGAGAAATACGAGCTTACCCAGGAAGTTGCTGCTGGCGGTATTTGTGCCGTGACGGGTCTTGCGCACGTTCGCCCGGGGGACGCCCTGGGCGCGGAGCCCGCGGGCGATGCGCCCGTCATTGCACCGGTTCTCACCTATACGGTGCTTCCGGGCGAACACGATGTCCATGCGGTGTTCAAAGCATTGACTGAGTTGGCGGACGAGGATCCCATGCTCGGCGTAAGCTGGAATACGCATCTTGAGCAGATTCATTTGCAGTTGATGGGCGCCGTGCAACTCGAGGTCGTGCAGCGGGTGTTGGCCGATCGCTTTGGCCTTTCGGTTGCGTTTGAGTCTGGCGGCATTCTCTATAAGGAGACTATTTCGCAGCCGGTCGAGGGCGTGGGCCACTTTGAGCCACTGCGCCACTATGCCGAGGTGCATCTACGCCTGGAGCCGTTGCCAGCGGGTTCGGGCGTGCAGTTTGGCACCGTGACCTCGACCGACGAGCTCGATATTAACTGGCAGCGTCTGGCGCTCACCAACGCCATGGAGCGCGATCACCTGGGCGTGCTGACCGGCTCGCCCATCACCGATGTGCGCATTACGCTCACGGGCGGCCGTGCGCATGCCAAACATACCGAGGGCGGCGATTTTCGCCAGGCCACGTACCGCGCGATTCGCCAGGGTTTGATGCAGGCGCGCGAGGCCGGCGCGGCGGTGCTGTTGGAGCCGTGGTATCGCTTTGAGCTCGAGGTGCCGGGGGAGTGCGTGGGCCGGGCGCTTTCAGATGCCACGCGCATGGGTGCCGAGTACGAGCCGCCGACGATGGCAGGGGACCGGGCGAAGCTTGTGGGTCGCGTGCCGGCATCCGAGGTGCAGGACTATGCCCTGGAGGTAGCTGCCTACACAAGCGGCCGCGGTCATCTGTACCTGGAGTTCGCCGGTTATGCGGCTTGCCATGATGCCGAGCGTGTAATCGAGACTGCCGCCTATGAGCCCGAGGCCGATCTACCCAACACGCCTGATTCGGTCTTTTGCTCTCACGGTGCCGGTTACACGGTCAAATGGTACGACGTCCCCGCCGCGGCGCACGTAAAGGTCGATCCCGCCACCTTCCGCCCCTGGCGAGCAGCAGACGCCGAGTTTTTCGGCCACATGTGACAAAGGGACAGCTCCTTTGTCACATGCTATTGGTATAACTCGGTATAAGTTGGTATAACTATTGCCAGGGTTTGCCAATCCGAGGAGGCCGACATGAATCCAAATCCCTTTAAGCCCACGGCTGGCAAGCGGCCTCCGATACTCATCGGCCGCGAGTCGGTCATCGAAGATTTTGAGGAAGGACTCGACAACGGCGCCGGAGCGCCGGGTAGGCTCATGCTCATTACGGGAAACCGCGGCTGCGGCAAAACGGTTCTCCTGCGGGAGCTGCAACGTCTAGCCAATGAGCGCGGATGGGCGGTTGTCTCCGATTCCGCTTCGCTTGGCTTATGCGACCGATTGGCCGACGCGCTTCGCTCGAATAAACCCGTTGTGACGTCAATGGAGTTCGGGCCGTCATTTGGCCGGATGTCGGTCGAGGCGGCGCGGGCAAGGGGTGAAACGTTACGAGGGCTGGTCAACGAGCGCCTCAAGAAGCTCGGTCCAGGCAAGGGCATACTGTTTGCGATTGACGAGGCGCAATCGGCGTCTATCGAGGAACTGGCGGCTCTTGCCGTTCTCTATCAGCAGGTGCTCGGAGACCAGGATGCTACGGGCTTGCCCGATAGCGAGCAGCGCGGCCTTGCGCTGGTGTTCGCCGGCTTACCCAGTATGGTTGACGATCTGCTCGAAGAGCCGAGCGTAACGTTTTTACGGCGTGCCCAGCAGCGTACGTTGGGGGCGATATCCTTGCCCAAGGTGCGCGATTCGTATATCCAGACGGTCAAGGACGCTGGTCTTTACGTGGACGCGGGGACGGCGGACCTTGCGGCGCGCAAGAGCATGGGGCATCCCTATATGGTTCAGCTGGTGGGATATTACATGTGGCGCTCTGCCGTCCGGCGTGGCTCGCAGGTCATCGAAAGGTGCGATGTCGAGGCTGGCCATACGGATGCCGTCTCCGAGTTCTACGAAGCGGTCGACGCGCCCCTGTATTACGGGCTGCGCAGTCCACAGCGCCTCTTTATCGAGGCCATGGCGGTTGACGAGGGCAAACCGACGCGCATGGCGGATGTCATTGAGCGCTGCGATCGCACCCAGAGCTGGGCGAGTAAATATCGCGCAAGCCTGATTCGCGAGCGCGTTATCGGGGCTGCCGGATACGGTCTCGTCCGGTTTACCGTGCCCATGCTGGGCGAGTACATCCGCGATCGAGTTTTATGGCATGAGTAGGGTGATAAAGGTGACGGAACAGAAGATGAGCCCGCAGGCTATCGAGGTGCGTGGCGCGCGCGTGCACAACCTCAAAGACATCGATATCGATATTCCACTGGGAAGGCTTGTGGGCATTGCCGGCGTGTCGGGCTCGGGCAAGAGTTCGCTGGCGCTGGGGGTTCTTTATGCCGAGGGCTCGCGTCGCTATCTTGAGGCGCTCAGCACCTATACCCGCCGTCGTCTGACGCAGGCCGAACACGCCCAGGTGGACGAGGTTCTGCACGTGCCGGCGGCGCTCGCATTGCATCAACGCCCCAGCGTGCCGGGCGTGCGCTCGACCTTTGGTACCATGACCGAGCTCAACAACAGCCTGCGTCTGCTCTTTAGCCGTTGCGCCCATCACGTGTGCCCGCATTGCGGGGCGCGTGTGGAGCCGAGCCTTAACGTGGCTGCGGGCCTGTCGCTCACGTGTCCGACATGCGGCCGCGAGTTCTACGCGCCGAGTGCCGAGGATTTGGCTTTCAATAGCGGCGGCGCATGCCCCACCTGTGGCGGCACCGGTGTCATGCGCGAGGTGGACGAGGCGAGCCTGGTGCCAGATGAGTCAAAGACCATCAACGAGGGCGCAGTCCTTCCCTGGGGCACGCTCATGTGGGATCTGATGAAGCAGGTGGCAGGCGAGATGGGCGTACGCACCGACGTGCCGTTTAGCCAACTCACGCCTCAAGAGCGCGACATCGTGTTTCATGGTCCGGCGGTTAAGAAGCACATTCTCTACGTTCCCAAAAACGGCGAGGGCGCCACGCCGCTCGACTTCACCTATTACAACGCCGTCTATACCGTCGAGAATGCGCTCGCCAAGGTCAAGGACGATAAGGGCTTAAAACGCGTTGCGCGCTTTTTGCGCGAGGGAGCATGCCGCGATTGCGGCGGCACGCGTCTCTCCGAGGCTGCGCGCCAGCCCCAGGTGCGCGGTATCAATCTGGCGCAAGCAGCGGCCATGACGCTTGGCGATGCGGTTGAGTGGGTGCGCGGGGTGCCCGCATCCTTGCCGCCCGAGATGCGGCCCATGGCGACGGATATCTGCGATTCGTTTTTGAGCGTGGCCCGTCGTCTGGTCGACCTGGGTCTCGATTACCTTTCACTCGACCGCGCTGGTGCCACGCTCTCCACGGGTGAGCGCCAGCGCGTTCAGCTCGCCCGCGTGGTGCGCAACCGATCGACGGGCGTGCTCTATGTGCTGGACGAGCCTTCGATCGGCTTACATCCCGCCAATGTCGACGGCTTGGTGGGCGTGATGCGCGATCTGGTGGATGACGGCAACACCGTGGTTGTTGTCGACCACGATACGCGCGTACTGGCGGAAGCCGACTATCTGGTCGAGATGGGCCCCGTTGCCGGAGCAGGCGGCGGCAGTGTAATCGCCGCTGGTACGGTAGACGAGGTCGAGCAATCGCAGGGCAGCCGTATCGCGCCGTTTTTGCGCGCCGAGCTCAAGCGCTTGCGTCCGCAGGTGACTGACGACGAAATGTTCGACCAGGGACATATCCGCATGGCAACCGATGCCATCCATACCGTCAAGCCGCTCGAGGTTGATATCCCGCGCGGCCGCCTTGTCGCGGTAACGGGCGTTTCGGGTTCGGGTAAGACGACGCTCGTGCTCGAGACGCTCATTCCTGCACTTAAGGCGCAGGCAGCTGGCGAGCGCTTGCCGGGGCACGTGCGTTGGGTCGATGCCGAGGGCATTGGCCGCGCAAATCTGATTGACGCTACGCCCATCGGCGCCAACGTACGCTCGACGGTAGCGACCTATGCCGACATTCATGACGAGCTGCGCCGCGCCTTCGCCCGTACGCCCGAGGCTAAGGCAGCCGGCTACAAGGCGGGCGCCTTTAGCTACAACACCGGCGCCTTGCGCTGCCCTACGTGTGACGGCATGGGCTCGATATCGCTCGACGTGCAGTTTTTGCCCGACGTCGAGATCATCTGCCCGGCATGCCGTGGTTCGCGCTACGCCGAGGCCGCCTCGCATATCCATCGCGAGGGCAAGGACGGGAGCTTGCTTACGTTGCCGCAGCTCATGGACATGAGTGTGGACGAGGCCCTCGACGCCACGGTGGGACTCAAGAAAGTCCAGGCGCGCTTGCAGACCTTGCATGACCTAGGCTTGGGCTATCTCACGCTCGGTGAGCCCACGCCGGCGCTCTCGGGCGGCGAGGCACAACGCCTTAAGCTCGCGAGCGAGATGGGCCGCGTGCAGGACGATGCCGTGTTCGTATTCGACGAGCCCACGATCGGACTACATCCGCTCGATGTTCAGGTGTTGCTGAGTGTGTTCGACGGCCTTGTTTCCAAGGGCGCCACGGTTATCGTGATCGAACACGATCTCGACCTTATCCGTAACGCCGATTATGTGATCGACATGGGCCCGGGCGGTGGCGACGCCGGCGGGCAAATCGTCTGCGCCGGCACGCCGGCGGATATCGCTGCCTGTCCCAAGAGCGTTACTGGCCGCTACCTATAGACAATGAGGCAAAGGGACAGTCCCTTTGCCTCATTGATGCCTATTTCACGCACTGAGCGGAGAGATAGTCGCGGAAGAATGGCAATTCAAATGCGACGAGCGCTCGTCCTCGCTCCCCGATGATGCCGGCGTCTATCATGCGGCGTCGGTAGCGGGAGACCTGCTGCGGCGAACGCCTAAGGCGCTCGACAAGGTCAGCGGTGGTGGACTCTTCCTCGTCATCGAGCATGGCGATGAGGAATCGCTTGTCCTCTGCAGTGAGTTCCCGATAGGTTGCCGCGAGGATTCGGTCGTCCATCTCGTCGCGCGCGATTTTGATTCCCAGGTCAAAGTCGCGTGACGAGATCTCCTTCGAATCGCTTGTGAGATCCCAGGCACGGTAGCCTACGAGTTGCAATAGGAAGGGAAAACCAGAGATCGAGCGAACGGCTCTATCGATTCCCTCAGCATCTGCCAAGCGATCGTTTTCCTGGATCGTGCGAATCAAGGCCTCGCGTACGTCATAGTCGGCAATGCGACCCAGATGATATTGTTGGGCGCGGCGAAGGAACGAGACCGTCTTGTGGTTCAGCAACGTCGAGACGTTGTTGGGAAGTCCCGCCATGAGCAGGGCGACGCGTTTCCCATCGGTCACAAAGTGCTGATACGTCGCTGCGAGCTGAATCATCTCGTCGAGTGTCGGGTCCACCTCGTCAACCGTGACGAGCAGACCGGTGCCCGCCTCGTTGAGCTGGTCGATGATGTCGCTCATGCGATAACGCCAGGTTGAGGCATCGTGGACACGATTGACCTCGATGCTGCCGAGCGGTGCAATTCCGAGGCCGGTGACTTCGAAGTGGTTGGACGGGTCGATGAGATGGGCTGCGGCGCGTTTCGCCCCGAACTCGATTTCCTCAAGCATTCCCGGGAGCGCGGTCGTCTTTACGGCTATCCAGCCGTGGGATTCCGCCCTTGTCGCGAGCGACGACATGAGAGCGGTTTTACCGGTTCCACGTGCGCCTGAGAAGATCGAGGTCAATTCTGGGCGCCTGCGCTGACTCAAGAAGGCACGGTCCAAATCCCGAATAATCTGTTGTCTGCCAGCGAGATGGGCAGGAACCTCACCAAAACTGGGGGTAAACGGGTTCTCGAGATATTTCACACGGCTCTCCTTTCACACCGCCGTTTAACTTTATTTTACTTTAGTTAATTCTGATTAAAAGTGAGGGCTCTTTATCTGGAGCATCAATTAGGCGTGTGTGTCATCGGCGTGGCGCTTGAATGTGACAAAGGGACAGCTCCTTTGTCACATCCCTGCAAAGCCCGTTTGTCGTAGCGCCTCGTAGAGGACGATGGCGGCGCTGTTGGAGAGGTTGAGTGCACTGATGCGGTAGTCGTCCGGGTCGACGAAGTTGCCGCAGATATCCTGTCGAAGGATGGCCTCGTGGCTGTCCTCGGTATGTCCCAGCGATTCCTCGTGGGCTTCCCATGCCTCGGCGTTATCGAGTGAGTCACAATCGCGCAGCATCGGGATGCGCTCGCAGCGCTC
>CABUGR010000035.1 GCA_902491135.1 uncultured Collinsella sp.
GAAAGCACCATCCAGCCAATGCGATAGCCCGCGATCATGTGCGACTTGGAAAGGCCGCTAAAGGTGACACAGGGCAGATCGGGGGCGAGCGAGGCAATCGAGACGTGCTCGTAGCCGTCCATGCACAGGCGGTCGTAGATCTCATCGGCAAAGATCATCAGCTGATGCCTGCGCGCAATCTCGACGATGCCCTCGAGCACCTCGCGCGGATAGACAGAACCCGTGGGGTTGTTGGGGTTGATGATGACGAGGGCTTTGGTCGCGCTCGTGATCTTGGACTCCATATCCTCCAGGTCGGGATACCAATCCGCCTGCTCATCACACAGATAATGTACGGGATGACCGCCAGCAAGGGTTGCGCACGCCGTCCAGAGCGGATAGTCGGGGCTGGGGATCAGAATCTCGTCGCCATTGTCGAGCAGCGCGTTCATCGAAAGCTGAATGAGCTCGGACACGCCGTTGCCCGTGTAGATATGCTCCATCTGAACGTTGGGCAGGCCTTTGATCTGCGAATACTGCATGATCGCCTTGCGCGCGGAGAACAGGCCGCGCGAATTGGAATAGCCTTCGCAGTCGGGCAGCTGCTGGCGCATGTCCTTGATGACCTCATCGGGCGTGCGGAAACCGAAGGGCGCCGGGTTACCGATATTGAGCTTGAGGATGCGCTCGCCCTCGTCCTCCATACGGGCGGCCTCGTCGACGACGGGACCGCGCACGTCATACAGGACGTTATCGAGCTTGGTGGATTTAGAAAAAGTACGCATGGTGGTGCTCCTTGCAATTTGAGCTGAGGGATGGGGTTCGGGCTTGGAATCGTTGCGGGGTGATGATGCCTCGCCTTGATCGGCGTCGCCGGCAAGCAGCCAGGTAACATCGACCTCCAAAATACGGGCGAGCAGCTCAGCCACATCGCGCCGCGGGATCGTCTTGCCGCTCACATATTGGCTCATCTGACTCTTGCCGAGTTTTTTGCCGAGCATCTCCGATGCGCGGATCACGTCCGACTGGCGAACGTCGCGATCGGACATAGCCTGTCGCAGGCGATCGCTAAACGTCTCTTGGTCCACTAGAACCTCCTTGCTGGCAAAGTTCAATTTATAGAACACGAATTGAACCAAGGTTCAATTTAGCAAGCAGTATAGCGCCGTACCTCATTCGTAAGTTCAATTTCATAAGAAAACGTACCGAACTCCGAGATTTGCCCAAAGCGGACAATGACGTGCACACGTTTAGAGGTATTCAAGGAATCGAGCAGCGGCAAGAGAAACGTCAGCCGTGCGATATATCGCATTGATCTGCCGATGGGGATGTCCCTCAAGCGAACGCACGGCAACATCGAACTGACAACGGCGCAAGATGAGCGCGGGAAGAATGCTCACGCCCAGGCCGTCCTCGACCATGGCCATAATCGCATAGTCATCCCAGGTCGACAGCTTGGAGCACACCGTCAGCCCCGCCCGACGGAACAGCGGCGTAATCTCGTCATCGGTGCCGCGTTCTAGCAGAATAAACTGCTCGTTGGCTAAATCGGCAAGAGAAACGACCTCCGCCGTGGCAAGCAAAGAATCTGCCGGCACTACCGCCATCAACTCGTCGCGCACCAAAGACCGCGATGCCATGCCGTTTTCTCGAGGCTCATACGGGATAAAGCCCAGATCGCAGCGGCCCTCTGCCACCCATTGTTCGATCTCTGAATAGTCGCCCATCAGCAACTCATAATCGACGTCCGGGTGATCGGCGCGAAAGCGCGCAATCACCGGCGGCAGCACGTGGGTCGCCACGCTCGAAAACGTACCGATGCAGATTTTGCCGCGCATGAGCCCACGCATCTCATCCACCCGTCGCTGCAAACGAACAAATTCCTCGCATAACGCCTCGACCGCCGGCATGACTTGCCGCCCATCGGCAGAAAGTACTACGCCCTCGCGGCTTCTATCGAGCACTTTAAAGCCCCAGTCTGTCTCAAGATCGGCCACCATACGGCTCACGCCCGACTGCGAATAGCTCAGCCGCTCGGCGGCGCGCGTAAAACTGCCGGCGCGCACGGTCTCGAGCAGCACCTGCATCTTTTGAATATTCGTTTCCACGGCACCCCTCCACCTTTGCATGAGTTTTTGTCATGTTATCCATGCATTATATTCGCTTTTCTTCTAAAGCCAGTTCACCCATAGTGAACATGCTCGGATATAGAAGGGATGTCAGCGCATGAACAACGGACTGTTTACGTACTTAGCAGCATTGCTATTGTTTGGCTCCAACGGCATCATCGCCGCCGCCATCGCGCTGCCGAGCTCCGATATCGTGCTACTACGCACGTTTTTGGGTGCACTCTCGCTTGTCACCATCCTCGCCATCACCCAACGCCATAAGTTGCAGGCGCCATCTCGCCCCCGCGAAGCCGCAGCCCTCCTCCTCTCGGGAGCCGCGCTGGGCGCCAGCTGGATTTTTCTGTTCCGCGCCTACCAGACGATCGGCGTCGGCGTATCCTCGCTGCTGTACTACTGCGGCCCCATCATTGTCATGGCCCTCTCGCCATTTATCTTTGGCGAAAAACTGACCGGCGGCAAAATCGCCGGGTTTATCGCCGTCGCCTGCGGTGCTTTTCTCATTGCAGCACAAGGTCTAGGCGGCAATATGCCCATTGCGGGTATCGTCTGCGGTATCGCCTCGGCATTTTGCTATGCGCTGATGGTCATCGCTAGCAAGGGTGCGCCACACATCGAAGGCCTCGAGAACTCCACGCTCCAGGTGAGCGCCGCCTTTGTGACCGCGCTGGTCCTCACGCTCATCACGCAGGGCGCTCCCTCATTCCTGTCCGCCGGCGTCGCCGCCAGTATTGATTGGCGCGCCGTCGTCATGCTCGGCGTCGTCAACACCGGCATCGGTTGCCTGCTCTACTTTAGTGCCGTCGCCAAGCTGCCCGTCCAGACCGTCGCGGTCGTCGGCTACCTCGAGCCGCTTTCGGCCGTCGTGTTCTCGGCCGTCCTTTTGGGCGAAGCCATAACACCGGTCCGCCTGATGGGCGCCGCGCTTATCATCGGCGGCGCGATTTTTTGCGAACTCGCCGGCAAACGCGCAAACGCCAAGGCTGGCATCGCCCAGACAGTACGTGCTTAAAAGCCCCTGCTTTGAAATGCTACCTGCGTAGATAAATAATCCCCAGCTGAGGATTATTGTCTAAAATAACCTGATGTGCCAAACTGCTCTTGTATGTATAAAGACGGCATAAAGATTATCTGTCCTAGACAGATAACCGGATGTCTAAGGGAGTCCACGTGGCACACAACAAACTGGAGGCAAGCCCCAAGACCAGCGTGGTCAAGGCGGGCACGGAGCCATCCCCCTCTCCGCTGGCATGCTGCTTGTAACGCTCGGCGTCGTCTATGGCGACATCGGCACGAGCCCCATGTACACCATGAAATCAATCGTCGCCAACAACGGCGGCATCGGTACCGTCAGCGAGGACATGATTCTGGGCGCGCTTTCGCTCGTCATCTGGACCATGACGCTCGTGACCACGGTCAAGTACGTGGTAATCGCCATGAAGGCCGACAACCACAACGAAGGCGGCATCTTCGCCCTGTTCAGCCTGGTGCGAAAAGTGGCACCATGGCTGATCCTACCTGCCATGATCGGCGGCGCGGCACTGCTCGCCGACGGCATCCTCACCCCCGCGGTCACGGTCACCACAGCCATCGAGGGCCTGCGTACCATCGAGTGGGGCCACGCGCTGCTGGGCGACGGCCAGACCAACGTCATCATCATCACCATCATCATTATCTGTGGCCTATTTGCCATGCAGCGCGCCGGTACCTCGTCAATCGGTAAGCTGTTCGGTCCGCTTATGACGCTATGGTTCCTGTTCCTGGCGGGCGCCGGCCTGTTCAACATGCTCGGCAACCTGTCCATCCTACGCGCCCTCAACCCCATCCGCGGCATTATGTTCCTGTTCTCGCCCATCAACCACTCGGGCATCATGGTGCTCGGCTTCGTCTTCCTGTCGACGACCGGCGCCGAGGCCCTCTACTCGGACATGTGCCACGTGGGCAAGGCAAACATCTATGCATCCTGGCCGTTTGTTAAGGCGGCCCTTATCCTCAACTATCTTGGTCAAGGCGCTTGGCTGCTTGCCAACAACTCCAATCCCCAGATGCTCGCGATGGATATCGTCAACCCGTTCTATATGATGCTTCCCGAGCCCCTGCGTCCCTTTGCCATCGTGCTTTCGGCCGTGGCGGCCATCATCGCCTCGCAGGCCCTCATCACCGGCTCTTTCTCGCTGGTATCCGAGGCAACCCGCCTCACCCTTATGCCGCATCTGCGCATCCACTACCCCAGCGACACCAAGGGCCAGCTCTATATTCCGCTCGTCAACAACATCATGTGGGTCGGCTGCATCTTCATCGTTCTGCTGTTCCAAAACTCCGAGCGCATGGAGAGCGCCTACGGCCTCGCCATTACCGTGACCATGCTCATGACCACGACGCTTTTGACGAGCTACATCGCCGGCATCCTCAAGCACAAGCTGGGCGCCTGCGTCTTCGCCCTGCTCTTCGGTGCCATTGAGCTGTGCTTCTTCGCCTCGTGCCTCACCATGTTCTTTGACGGCGGCTATGTGATGATCTTCCTGGCCGCACTGCTGTTTGGCCTTATGTATGTGTGGCGTCGCGGCACCGCCATCGAGCGCACGCAGACGATCCTGCTGCCCGTCTCCAAGTACATTGACCAGCTCAATCGCCTGCGCAATGACGAGACCTACCCCGTGCTCGCCGACAATCTGGTGTTCCTTACCAACAGCCCCGACCCGCTCACGCTCGACCGCGACGTGCTCTACTCCATCTTGGATAAGCATCCCAAGCGCGCCAAGGCATACTGGTTCATCAACGTGCACGTTACCGATGAGCCCTATACGCACGAGTATTCCGTTGAGACCTTTGGCACAGACTTCCTGTTCCGCGTGCGCTTGGACCTGGGCTTTAAGGTCAATCAGCGCATCAACGCCTACCTGCGCCAGATCGTTGGCGACTTGATGGCATCGGGCGAGCTGCCGCCGCAGCATCACACCTATTCCATCTACGAGACACGCGGCAACGTGGGCGACTTCCGTTTTTGCATGCTGCGCAAGATGCTCGCCCCCGAAACGGACATCAACCGCAACGACCATCGCGTCATGGCCATCAAGTACGCCGTCCGCCGCGCTTGCGGAAGCCCGGCACGCTGGTACGGTCTTGAGAACTCGGCCATCATCATCGAGTACGTGCCGCTGTTTGCCCGCATGCGCCCGGCCGTTAAACTCGTGCGCACCCAGGTGCCGCTCGAGGTTCAGATCGAAGAGGCCGAGGAAATGGAAGTCGACATCTTCTCGGACGACTTGGTCAACGGCAACGAGGCCGGTAGGGACATGAACGTCGATCCCACCGAGCTGCTCGAGAGCGTCGCCGATACGCCCGAACAGCAACAGCTCGACGGCCTCGAGAACGAACAACTCAACGACGCCAACTTCTAGCGACGTCACAAATCAACGACAGCGGCCCTGCACCTCGCGAGAGATGCAGGGCCGTCTTGTATTGCAGTAAAGCTAACGGCTACGAACGGCGCGGCTCGGGAACCACGAGTCTATCGGGGCTCGCGCCCTCGGCATCCATCAGGCTCACGTAGCGAATCGACGGATCCCCATACATCGCGTAGTAATAATTGCCCGTGCGCGCGCTAAAGCATCCGGTGTAGATAGTCTTCTCGAACTTGCCATCGCCCATCCTGGACGCCCCCTCGATCATCACCACGCCCTCGAGCGAGCGGAACATGCGAACGACGTTTTCGGTCTCGCTCTCCTTTTGCGGGTAATTGGCATTGAGGTACGCCGCCTTTACAAAACGGCTCGGCGAATAGCAATCGCCCGGAATGCCGCGCATGCCGGCACCGGCTCCATAGGGCTTGAGCTCGGCGCCACGCCATGTCGCCGTCTGCGGAAAATCGCTTGTGGCGGTGATATAGGTGCGCAGGTTTTCCATGTGCCACGGGAAGGTCGGCTGGTTGGCAAGGGTGTCGACCGGATCGTCGTATACATGCAGGCCGTCAGCCATCATCTCGACCACGATGCTGCGCTGGCTGTCGCCGATAATCCAATGGAGCAGCGACACGCCCAGCCCCTCTCCTGCAGATTTGGCAACAATCACCGTATCGCGCAGCGCAGCCTCGACCTCGTCGACCGTCGAGAACGTCGCTGCCACCCACAGGGGAAACTCATAGGCCGCGATATTGGTCTTGCCGTCAACAGGGTCCTCGGCATACTCGGCATAACCCGGGAAATTGAGACCCGCCACGGCGAGGCCCGCATCGTTGCCGCAGTCGAAGAACATAGGGTAGTTCTTGCAATCGATGCACATACCGATCACCGCGTGTGCCGCTGTCACGTCGTCGATAAACGAATACGGAATGTGAAACCCGCGCGGCATCACGCGAACCTGTTGGCCGTAGTCAAAGCTCCAGTCGAGGTTGCGGCCCAGATACATGTGGCCAGAATTATCGGTAAATCGAATACTCGTACACATAGCGCCTCCTAGCTTCACGTTCTTGCTAATTTCATTGTCTCCAAACAAAAAGGCGCTAAACACAAAAGCCCAGACATGACAACAATGTCACGCCCGGGCTATTCAAGCTGGATAAACTCAACCAAGTTAACCCCGCAGGTCGTCTAAGGGGTCAAAGTGCCGCAGATTGCCACGAAAGAGGAGCGAAGCGTACTTAAGGTACGCGAGCGACGATTGAGCGGCAAGGTGCGGTGCTTTGGTCCCCTTAGACCAACTTTCCAAGACAGTGATCGATCATATGCTGGACCATCTGCGCCTCGAAGCCCACAAAGTCCTGCTTGCGCTCGCGCATCTTGCCGTCGATCACGTCATAAGCGACCTTGCACTTGATATAGCGCGTGGACTTGGTGACCTCCTCGTGCGTCAGGCAGCTCTCCTCCATCTTGCTGGCGCCCAGGCCAAACACCAGACGGGGGTTGTAGAGTACGTGAGGCTCGCCGGCATCGTCCAGGTAGACGCAAACCTTCTTGGTAACGCCAATCTGGTTAGCGGCAAGGCAGCCGGCATCGTCGAGCGACTTGATGGTATCGATCAGGTCCTGAGCAACCGACTCGTCCTCGACGGTCGCAACCTCGCAACGCTGGGACAGGATAGCCTCGTCGTGGCAAAGCTCTTTAATCATACGTTCCTCCATAGGGGTCGTTGTAACCGCTTAAGTATACGGTACCCACACATTTTCATGCGAAAAATACCGTCCGTCTGCTACAAAGCGCCGAACATCAACATGCGAGGAACAACAGCGTCGTAAAGGGGCTATAGTAGTTGAGTTCGTGTCAATCGGCCTAAACTCGGGGCCGAACAAGGAAAGGGTATGCATGGACGAACTTTTTCACGTCAGTGAGCGCAAGTCCACAATCGGGACCGAACTCCGCGCTGGACTGACAACATTCCTGGCGATGGCCTACATCATCGCCGTCAACCCCGCGGTGCTCTCGGGCGCTGGCATCGATGCGGGAGCGCTCGCCTGCGCCACCTGCCTGGGCGCCGGCATCATGACCATCTGCATGGGCATCTTCGCCAACCGCCCGCTCGCCTGCGCGTCGGGCTTAGGCGTCAACGCGATGATCGCCGGAATCACCACCACCGTCTGCGGCGGTGACTGGCACGTGGCCATGAGCGTCATCTTCCTCGAGGGTATCGTCATCTTGCTGCTCGTGCTTTGTGGCCTGCGCGAGGCCATCATGGACGCCATCCCGGTTGTCCTGCGTCACGCCATCTCGGTGGGTCTGGGCCTGTTCATCGCCATGATTGGCCTGTGCGATGCCGGCATTATCACCGCTGGCGCCGGTACACTCGTCGGTCTGGGCGACATCACCTCCCCCACCTTCATCGTCGGCATCATCTCCATCCTGGTGACGGTCGCCCTCGCCTGCCGCAACGTCCCCGGCTCGCTGCTCATCGGCATCGTCGTCGCCGTCATCGCCGGTATCCCCCTAGGTGTGACCCAGGCTCCGACCGG
>CABUGR010000036.1 GCA_902491135.1 uncultured Collinsella sp.
CAACCGCCTCAGAAATATCTGAGTATCGCGCCGGGTCAAAAGCATACGATGTCGCAGCTATACCCTGCACCCATTCGGAACGCGGATTAATTGAATAGCCACACAGCATCATCATACATGCATCTAGACCTGATTTCCCAAGTATCCGACGTATTGATGAGAGCATCGCGGGTCGCCCCTGCACCATCGTCGTCACCCCTATTAGCAGTATTTACCGTTTTTCTCTAAATGCGTATCGCCACCCTTAAGAATACGAAGTGTTTTATCCAGACCCGATTGTCCTCCATCTCAAACGAAGGGATAAGGAATCTCATCCGGAATCGGCAGTAACGGAGGATTCACAACGACAAGCGAAAAACATGAGTCATCTCTCAGAGGGGAGTAAAGGCTCCCCTCAAGCACCCTAGTTTCGTCATCCAAAGAGTTGATGGCAGTGTTTTTCTTACAAAGGTCGACAACAAAAGGGTTGATTTCTACAGATGTTACATCCATGCCACAGTTGGTAAGTATCAGGCCCTGTATTCTGGGGCCAGAACACAAATCGAGAGCCTTCCGTGCGCTCTGCGGTGTAAGGCGCCAATCTCAGCAAATCTGTCCCACAATACTGCGCTGAAGAACAAGACGGAACCCCTGAGCCAAACTCCCCTATACCTTATTAAGGCTAAGACAGGCAAGTTCACGCACCCGGCATATTCCAGAATAACATCCTATTGTTTTAGATGCTCTACAAGCATGAACAGCCGCGAATCGGAAAGATCTTCTAGTTTCGCCCCGACTGACCGCCAAGGGCCAAAATGGCCCCTCCATCCCCGGGCGACTGGCTCTGGCGCGCCGAGGAGTGTCCCCAAGTGCCGGCAGAAAAGAAACGTCCCTATCTGCCGGCTAGAGAGCACCGAAGAGGATGGCGTAGGTAGTGGATTCGCCGAGCTTGAGCTCGTCGCCGGGATTGAGTTGGGCGGAACGGCCGGGCTCGACCTGAATGCAGACGCGCGTGGCCCCGTTTACCACCACGGTTCCGTTGGTGGACGACAAGTCCTCGACGTGCCAGATATTTTGAGCATCGCACCAGATATGAGCATGGCGGGCCGAGACATCGTCGCCGACGTCGGTAATATCGCCCTCACCAGTGGCCAGCGCGCCAATCTCAACACCCTGCTCACTCGGCTGAATCCAGCGCGGGGCGCTCACGACAAAACTGTTTTGTACGCGCAGCAAGCCCAAGGGGTGCGCCGGGGCGGGTTCGCGTTCGCCCGCGGTCATCGACATGCCAAGCGAACGCGGCGTGGATGTGCCTCCGCCACAGGTCGCGTGCGCGTAGTCGATGGCATAGTTCACCGAGGACCGCACATCCGCCGAACAACCGACGGCGACAAACAGCACCAGCACGGCCTCGGCGCGCTCGGCGGGCATGAGTTCTGCCGCCTGGGACAGGCGATCGAGCGCGTTGCGATAGAGATTCGTGTCCTGGTGGCACTCTTCGAGCGCGCATACCATCGGTTCACCTGCAGGACCGCACACCATATTGATCACAGCCGTGGAGTCCATGGGATTGCGCTGGCGCAGGGCCAGTTGCGACATAATACGCGCAGCCGAGGTACCGTATTCGGCAAAGTAGCGCTGCTGAAGCGTGCCGACCGGCGCGCGAACGATAAAGCGGGAAACCCAAGAGCGATCGGCGGCTCGGCTCTGCGGGCTGCGGCCGTCGGCGAGCGGACGGGACGAAAGCACCAAGCCGCACAGCTCGATATGGCTCAGATGCGCCGCGCGCTTAAAGATGTCAAACATGGCCCCGCATGGGGTGAGCTCAACTTGAGATGCCATGACCTAGGCCTCCTTGGTCGTAGAAATAGAATCGGACGATACTTCGACAGGTCCGCCAAAAGTACGGGCAGCTGCGGCTCCACCGGCAAGCGGAGTCGCCATCTGGGCTTTTGTGCGCCGCGGTGCCGAAACGGGAAGCTCAAAGGCAAAGCCCATCGCAAGTAAAAACCACGTAAGCGTATAGGTTGCAACCAGAGCGGCAACAAGGCCGCCCATCACGGCGCGTTGGGAAAATACGCTACATGCAGCCACAACCAGCACCGGAGCCTCGCAGGCAGAAAGCGCAAGCACACCCTGCAGGAACCCCGAGCGCCGATCGCGCGCAAGTGCCCCCGCGGCAACGCCGGCCATGCCTGGTAGCGCCAACGCCAGTGCGGCAATAATACCCGGTAGTGGCCCAGACCACACGAGCGATCCCAAAGTCGCCGTCACGCGAGCGCCCGACGCCAGCAGCGCGGCCGAAACCACGACCACAGCCCAAACCACGCCACAGACGACCGTCGCGCCGACCATCAGCGCGCGACGAACCGCGCGGCCAGACGCATCCATGGGGCACGGCGTGAGCGGCTCGCCGCGAAGCGAACGACCGACATTTTGCGCATAGTGGTCACAAAACGCCGAGAGCGCCACCTCGACCGCCGCCGGCTCGGGACGATCTTTTTGATGGCTGGACAGACAGGCCATCACCACGTCGAACAGCTGGGCATCGACAAACGCCAGCGCATCGCGTAGCTCTTCGGAATCCGGCTCAAGCCCTAGCTGCTGGGCCTGCTCGGCCGCGGCGAGCGCCACATCGGGCTCACGACGAAGCAGCTGAGTCAAATCACAACCGGGCGCATGGGCACCAATAGGATAGTCGGGCCGCGTGTCCATCTTGAGACGGTAGGGGCTCGCGATGTCGCGCGTCTTTTTGCGCGAACCCGAGGCACCCGAAGTACTCGGCGCGGCTTCGTATGGCGCGACGCCGGCAATGAGCTCGTAAACCGTGCTTGCCGCGGCGTATACGTCAATCGCCGGCGACATACGCAAAGCGCGCAGGTCGGGAATATCGTCGGTGAGCATCTCGGGCGGGGCATAGGCAACCGTCGCGCGACGCAGCGTGGCATAGCGCTCCGTAAACGACGCCTTGCCGCCGGTACCGGCCACGGCCGACGCAGGCTCGAGCGCCAGCGACGAGCCAAAGTCGATCAGGCACAGGTCAAAGGTGCCCTCGGCAAGCTGCCGGTCAAGCGGTAGACGCGCCGTACGCACCATAATATTAGCGGGCGAGATATCGCGATGGACAAAGCCCTCGCCCACCAGGCTCATACGGCAGAGCAGATCGAACAGGTCGCGACCCAGACGCGCCGCCACAAGCGGCGACAGGCGTCCGGCATCGTCCACGGCGAGTCGCGAACGCAAGCGGGCAAGTGTCTCGCCCTCAACCCATTCCATGACAATTGCAGGCACACCGTCGACCTCGCCCCAGCCATAGAGGCGGGGAAAGCCCTTAAGGCCCGAAAGGGCGCGATGGCATTCATATTCCTCGCGAAATGCCGCTTTGAACTTGGCGACCAGCGCCTCGTGAGCGGCATCGTCGTCAAACTCATCGCGCGTCGGCAAGATGAGCTGTTTGAGTGCTACGTCCTCGCCTTGGGCGTTGACAGCACGCGTCACGCGGCCGATACCGCCACGGCGCATGGTGGCATCGTCGGCAAACAGTATCGTAAAACGACGCAGATAGGCAGGCAGTTCGTCCTGACCGAGCGCAATGGCCGGCTCAAACCCGTCGACACGCGCCAGGCGCAGGCCGACCATGGGATCGCGACCGAGCGATTGTGGTGTGGTGGATGCAAGATCGGTCATCATAGGGCAAGCGCCGCCACGTTATTGTTGAAGTTACCGAGCGCGACGTCATCATCGCCGTAATGGCCGACCCATTGACATAGGTTGGTGTAACAGCCCCACAGATTGGCATACTGCTGATACCACCTTGACCGGGGCGAGAATGTCTGACGACCGAACTCGGCTCGAATGACAAACATCTCCCCGACCAGGCTGTCGCACGGCCTGGGATCTCCCGTAGAGTTATAGGTCGAGACCACGTCATTGGCACGAGAAACATAGCCGTCGAGCATGTTGTACTTGGTCACAAGCCAGCTGTGAATGCTCTCTTCATCAGCAGCGGAAAGGCCGCCGGAGTTTGCATCGTTGTCAGTGTTGCCGCCCGTCGAGCCGCCGTTTCCAGGCCCTCCGGTAGAGGAACCCGACCCAGAGCCGCCGCCCGAACTCGATGAATCCGAGCCGGAGCCAGAAGTATCCGAGCTACCGGGCTTTCCGGACTGCTGGGCGTCCTGCTCCTTTTGCTGCTCGACCTTATTCACCGTTGCCGCCACGCTATTGTTGGACAATCGATCGATGATCTTGGTGTTGGTGAGCACGATGGTTTTGCCATTGGCAAGCGTGACTTCGTTGTCCGGGGCCTCGGCGCCGTCCGCATCGTCGGTGCCAAACACAATATGCCCGACCACACTTGCCCAAGCATATCCAGTCGTGGTGCCCAGATCGCTTTTGACCTCATGCCCCACGCGCGGTTCGCGTGCGGCATGCGCCTGCATCATGGACGGCACGGTCATGCCATAGGCAGAAACGCCAGCTATGACCAGCACCAGCGAGCACGATAGCAGTGCGTACGCCCGCGGCGCAAAGCCCAGTCGGCGTCGTATGCGCACCGCGGCGCCGCGCTTTGTCTGAGTGCCACCGGGCCGCATGCGTTCTCCTCCAACAAAAACACGCCGCTCGGGAGCGGCGCATTCATTCGAATCCATATTTGAGTGTATCAGCGAACCAAAAAGGTTGCGCAACGAATGGGCAAATTAAGGATGCGAGCGGAAGCATCCATGCGATAAGCGGATACGAAGTATCTTTGTTGCACAACAAACTCACAGTCGCACGGGGAAATTATGGCTACCCCGTGCGTCGCAAGGAAAACATACGGCAGGAGCAGGCGCGCCACCTAAATCGCGCGGCGGGCCTCGATGGCGCGGCCAAGCGTAAGCTCGTCGGCATACTCCAAGTCGCCGCCCACGGGAAGGCCGCTTGCCAGACGCGACACCTCGACGCCCAACGGCTTGATGGTACGGGCCAGATAGCTCGCCGTGGTCTCGCCCTCAATATTGGGGTTGGTGGCGATGATGACCTCGTGGATGTCCTCGTGGCCCAAGCGTGCCAGCAGCTCTCGAATGTGCAGCTGCTCGGGGCCAATCTTGTCCATGGGACTGATCACGCCGCCCAATACGTGGTAGAGGCCGTGGTAGCTGCCCGTGCGCTCAATCGCCTGGACATCGCGCGGCTCGCCCACCACGCAAATGCGAGTGGTATCGCGCATCGGGTCCTGGCAGATGGAGCACTCGTCGGCCGTGGCGTAGTTAAAGCAGCGGCTGCAAAAGTGGACCTCCTGCTTGACCTCCAGGATGGCCTCGGCCAGGCGGCGCGCCTCCTCGGCGTCGGCCTCCAACAGGTAATAGGCGATGCGCTGGGCCGACTTGGGACCAATGCCCGGCAGACGGCCCAGCTCATCGAGCAGTTTTTGCAGACTGTGATTTGCACTCATATATATGCGTGTCTTAGAACGGCATGCCCGGGATGTTGAGGCCGCCGGTGATGGCGCCCATCTGCTTGTTGGCGAGCTCGTTGACGCCGCGGACGGCCTCGTTGACGGCAGCCATGATCATGTCCTGCAGCATATCGACGTCCTCGGGATCGAGGGCATCGGGGTCGATGGTGAGGTTGACGAGCTCCATCTCGCCGTTAACGGTCACCTTGACCATACCGCCGCCGGCAGAGGCGTCGACGGTCTGGGACTTGAGGTTCTCCTGCGCGGCGGCAAGCTGCTCCTGCATCTTGCGAGCCTGCTTCATCATCTGCTGCATGTTCATACCGGCCATGATGGCTCCTTTACGTGCGGCCGCGCGACAAGCTGCAAGGGCAGCCGGAGCACGGCGGGACTTTCAAACTCAAAAATCGTACCACGGCGCGGGGCAAGCAAGCGGGACGGACGTGTTCCCTCAGTCGATATACATGTCCTGGAGTGCAAGCCGCGCCCAAAGATTATGCAAAGTTGAATAATTCGCATCTGCATAATATTGAAAGCTAAATCTTGTAGAGCCGGAATCCGGCATTTTCTGCATCCAGCTAGATAACAAAATGCCGAACCGCTGCTCGAGGCGGCGCTCATGATGGCAGGGTATAATTTGATTGTCACAGACAGCAATTTGGAGGTGCCCCATGAATGCCCCCGACGCGCTCCAAAACATCCGCTCAAAACACCCCGTTGCATATTTAGTTCTCTATCTCTTTGTCGGCTGGACATTGCTGGTTGTCATCACCCATGCCATAGCTTTTGGAGCAGAATTGCTGATAGCCAGCTCGGACCAGCCCGTCGTCAAATGGGAGACGACCGATGAGTGCACCGATGGAACCCGAACCGTCTACTACAACAGCCCATCCCTCTACCAAGAGTTCAAGGTCAAGATAAAAGACTTCAAGATTGTCGATGCCGAACCGGGCTCTTTATTGACAATCGGAGCAACCGTCAACGCCGAGCAAGTCGAGTACACGGACAGCCATGCGACGTATCGTATCGACCTCAGCATCCTAGGCCGACCGTCACGCACCTGTCTGCTCGAATGCGAGATACGCGGCACCGCGTTGCACATGTCCGAAATACAGATGCGCCCGGGCAAAGAGATCTCTTCTTGAGCAGCATACCCGCCCGCACGGTTACTCCACCGGTTTGAAGATGGTGGCCTGGCCGAAGACGTTGCGGATGAGGGCTTTGGCCTCGTCCTCGGTCTGCGGAATGCTCGGGGCTGCGCCCTGGTGGCCGAAGGGACTGCCGGCGCCGGGGTTGGACTCCCAGGGGGCTGCAGGAGCGTCCTCCTCTTTGGGGGCAGTTGCAGCGGGCTTGGGCGCGGGCGTCGCACCCGGCACGTCGAACGGAGGCAGATCGTCCCCGCTCGCATCGCCGGCAAAGCCGCCGACCATGGCGTCGTCGTAGGGCACCTGCTCGGATTCCCACGGCGCGGCAGGCTGAGCCTTGGGAGCGGACGCGCGCTCGGGCGCTCGGGGCGCGGGCTCGGTCGGGAGCTTGCCCGTGGCAGGAGCGCCGGCGGGGTTATCGGAGCGTAGCCAGGGGGCTTTGCCCAGGTCAGACGACTTGGGCGCGGGCGAGGCGGGCTTGGACACGGGTGTCGGAGCAGCCGGTTTGGGCGCCGCGGGCTTAGGCGCCGACGGGGTCGGTGCCGCTACCGGCGCCGCTTTTGGCTGCGTCGCGCTGGCGCTCGAGAATGCAGGGGGCACCGAGGACACGGGTTGCGGGTCCGCAGATACCGCAGCCCGTGCAGATGGAGAATGCTCCTCATGTTGAGGAGCCGGCGTGCCACCCCCATCCAGGACATAGTCGACGGTACGACGACCGAAGACCGCGCAGACCGTCGGCAGGACCACCGACTGCGTATCGGCGCGACCGAGCATCTTAATGGCAAAAGTCGAACCCGCGGGGAACGAGACCGTGAGCTTGGAGCCGTCGTCGGCCGTAGCGCGGGCGTTGAGCAAAAGCCCTGCGTAGGAAGCCTGACGCGCCTTGACACGCTCGACGACCTCGGCCCATTTGCGCTGCAGCTCTCCGGCATCCTCGACCGCGGGCGTCTCGGCAGCACCGGCGACGGCAACCTGGGCGGCATTGTTGGACTGGGGCTTAGGCGCCGGAGCGGTAGCAGGCGCAGGGGCCGCAACGGGCTGAGGCGTCGGAGTCGGCGTAGGCTGAGATGCCGGCGCGGCGGACCTGGGGGTCGACGCGGGCGCAGACTGGGTCGCCGGAGCGGCAGCACCACGGTCCCAAGGCATACCGCCCTGGCGCGCGGACGTAGCAGCGGGGGCAGCGGATGCCGCCGGAGCGGCAGCACGAGCGCCCGAAATGAGCGTCGGCTGTTGGGCAGCAGCGGGTACGGATGCTGCAGGCGCGGCGGCCTGAGCAGCAGCCACGCTCGCCGGCACGGCGCCGTTGGCAATCATGGCCTCCAGGCGTGCCACGCGCTCGGCCAATGCCTCAATCGTTAAATCGGCCTCGGGACGCGCCAGACGCGTGCAGGCAATCTCGAGCACCAGGCGCACGTCGCTCGCGCCCCTCATCTCCAGTGCGGCATCGTCGAGCACCGTCAGCACGCGGGCCAGGCGGTCG
>CABUGR010000037.1 GCA_902491135.1 uncultured Collinsella sp.
CACATATTAAGGTCATTGACAGTCTATGAAATCCGCCTAAGAGTTGAAATTCAGGTTGTCATCAGTTGAAAAGTGGTTGAAGTAAAGATGCGAAGATGAAAAAGGACGATGAGCAGATGCCTGTTCGAGAATCCTATTGGTCTCTCTGAACGCATAAAGTAAAGGCGGAGGAAGGCAATGCCTGATTGGGGGTTTGCCCCGTCAGAGAGAGGAATCGATGATGGAAACAAAGAACAGCGCTCAGGTTCAAGCCAACATTCCCAATGCATCCCTTAGTTCTTACGAGCCTGTCAAGATAAGCTTGGCTGATGCGCCGAGCGCAGAGGCGGAGCAGCTCGAGGGCTACAAGCGCGCGATGGCGGCGATGGAGCTTGCAATGCGCGTTTGCGGTGATATCGACCCCGCGATCTACGAGCAAGCCGCACTGGGTATCCGCACCCAGGCTCAAGCGCAGGCCGAGGCGCAGGGGACGACTCTTTCTGCAATGCTCGTCGATCAGAAGATCTCTCTCGAGCAGTACGAGCGCATGACGGCCCTGCAGGCAAGCGACATGGTCAACCAGGGTCTTGCCCTCGATGCGTGGGCTCGCCATTACGGCATCGAGCCGAGCGAGGAAGACGTCATGGAGATGATCGAAAGTATGGCACCCGGTCATGAGAAGGAGCTGCTTGAGGAGCTTAGCCAGGATCCGGCGCAGCTCGAGGCATTGAGCATCGCCGTGATGCGCTTTGCAGCTAACAAGCACCTTGCCGCTACGGCGATCGTCGAGTAGCGACGGCTTTTCTGTTTTAGAGAGGCGGGCATGGAGTCGATCACATGAAAAGGATTTCCAAGTCCGCATGTATATTGAGGAGGAAAAATGGAACTGTTCGACACACGCTTCTTCGAGATGCTCTTCTTGATCTGCTTTGGCATCTCGTGGCCTATGAACATCGTCAAAGCGGTCCGTGGCAAGACATCGAAGGGTGTCAGCCTCTGGTTCTTGCTGGTTTGCTTCATCGGCTATATCTTTGGCATCATCGCGAAGCTTGTGGACGACACGCTGTCGTACACCTTGATTTTCTACTGTCTGAACATCTGCATGGTGGGAACCTGCATCGTGTTCTACTTCATCAACGCGCATCGTGACAAATTGGCCGATGAGGCTGCACAGGCCGCCGCGGGTTCGCAGCCCACTTCTGACGGCGGAGATGGCCGCTGACGCGAATCCATGAGCGAGTTGCAAGGATGGAGCCGACGTCAACCTGCGGCGGCATCCAATGTGTACCAGTGGCAAGTTGGATGCTCGGTTGTGCGACAAAAATCCACTTGAAACGCGCCGTTGTGCGGTAAATCGAGCCCTGCAGCACTCGATTTACCGCACAACGGCTCGAAAATCGGCAGAAAATGGAGGCTTCGGTAGTTTGTGCGACAGGGCTTTAGCCTAAGAAGCTGCCACCAATGCTTCCCTCATCACCTTTCGTAGTAGCTTCGATTGGTCTTTCCCCGCATCGATTGATACGATAGCGTATCAGCTTGGTAGTTGCAGGTGGTTAGCAGGTCTGCATCGTATCAGATGGCGTTTTACCGCAGGTAATGATACGAGTCCGTATCAATCGTTACTCTTAGCGGGTTTTCCCGGTTTCGTAAAAATTGCAGGTAAATATTAATAAATCAACCTGTTAGCCACTTGCAAAGCGACTTCATCGTGACCTAGGATTGCTAGGTCACGATGGTACATCTCTGTATGCGAACTTACGTAATTTGGCATAAAAACACCCCTTGAGCAGGTTGTTCTCAAGGGGTGCATTAGGTCACATATTGATACGATACTATATCAGGTACTATTCCCACTCAATAGTTGAAAACTATCTCCAGTTTGTTCCAGTTTGCTCCAGTTCGTCCCATTTACATCCAGTCTCAAAATTTGCCGCGAATCCATGGGGCCAAATTTGGGTCACGGTTTTTCGGGTCATCCGGGGCGTTTTCGTGGGTCATGGTGGGTCACGGGAAACTGCGAGCAGCATTCTCACAGGTGAGGGCGGTAAGGGTGCCAGCAGGATGAAGCATGCGATCTATGCACAGAACGGCAAGATTAGGCGCCTTGTTCCCGATGGGCTCGACCAGATTCAGATGTTCCCTAAAGGCTGGGACGGCTGATGAGGGGGATGGCAAGAAGATGACTGATGGTCATCGTGCGTTTTGTATGGGCAATGCCCTTGTTGTCGGCATTCCGCATGCCATTGGCGTCAGTATGATGAATAGCGATTAAGGAGCAAATATGTCTCAATACACACCAGCAACAATCAGAGACATTCTTGATTGGATTGAGCAAGGGAAACTAATCCTGCCCTCGATGCAAAGAAATTATGTTTGGAGCCCGCAAAAGATTTGCGATCTGTTTGACAGCCTTGCGTCTGGTTATCCCATTGGCACGTTTCTTTTCTGGTGCGTCAATAAAGAGAAAACCAAGGAGCTTGTATTCAACAAGTTCATTGGCTGCTATGACGAATCGAATCCGATTCAGCGCGGCGAGGCGGTGATCGCAAAGTTGGATGAATATTTTGCCGTTCTCGACGGTCAACAGCGAATCACTTCCTTGAATATCGGAATTAACGGCCGAATGCATCTTAGGAAGAAGAAGCGCTCTACTAAATTCGTTGATAAATTCCTTGCCCTTAACGTCTTTCATGATACGGAAGCAACGGATGGAGAGGCTACCAATCACTACGTATTCGAATTCCGAGAGGCGGCTGACCTCGAAGTTATTCCTCGTATTGGCGAGGATGGTCCAGTTGATTACGATAAACCCTTCTGGGTTTCTGTAAACAAAATCGCTGCTCCAGACTTTGATGAGAACGACTTCGTTGATGAGCTTGACGAAAAGCTGGAGGCTATGGGCTTGGCGACAAACCCCACCTCGAAACGCAAAAAGATGCGAACTCAAATGAAGAACGTTGCGTTCAGCATCAATCAAACCCAAGCCGTGAGTTTCCATTCCGCCAAGAACAAAGACCTTGCTGAGGTTGTTGACATCTTTGTCCGCGTAAATAGCGGCGGTCAAAAGCTCTCTGCTTCAGATCTTATGCTGTCCATCGCGTCAGGAAGCAGCGATGTTGACGCGCAACGTCAGATTAGTGAGGCTATTGAGCTTATCAGGCACACTCCGAAAAGCGATGCGGAATTCCCAGTAGACAAGGAGCTCATCATCAGAGCAGGACTTATGTTCACTGGTGCTGAGAGCCTGTCCTTGTCGAACAAAGACAACTATTCCAAGGAAAAGATCGAATCCATTTTTGTTGACAACTGGGATGAAATCATCGAAAGCCTCCAGAATGGTGTAAAGCTTCTTGAATGGTTGGGCTTTAACGTGGCGGGACTGTCAAAGAACCTCCTCCTTCCCGTTTCATACTATCTGTACAAAAAGAATCCGAACAACAGCTACTTCACCGTAACGTCGGGCAAGGACTCGAACGACAAGCTCCTGATTAAGCAGTGGGTGATCCGCGCAATTATTCGCAGCATTTTCAGGGACGGCACCGGTTCAACACTTATCGTCACGAGGAACATCATTGATTCTTCGCCTATCGATCATTTTCCGTTGGGCAAATTCCTCGAAGAAGATGCGGCAAGGAATTTGAGAATTGGCGAGGAGTCCATTGATGAGATTCTCGGGATGTCTTATAGCGATTCCGCCGTTCGTCCGCTCTTGGCTGTTCTAAGCAAGCAGATTGATGTGACGTCCTTTAACGTTGATCACATGTGGCCGCAAAGTATCATCGCCTCTAAGAAGAAAACGAAAAGGCATTACCCAAATATTTCCGATACCGAATACTCTGACTTCAAGAAGAGGGTCAACAATATTACAAACCTGCAGTTGCTGACGGCTGCTGACAACAACATGAAGAGTGATAAGCTTTATGATTCTTGGCTCGAGGAGACTTACTCTGAAGCGTCATTGCCTGATTATCAGACAAAAGCATGCGTTGACCCAAATGCTTCGACGAGCTTCTCTTCATTCCTGTCGTTTACCGAGAAGCGCGCGGCAATCATGCGAACGAGGATTGCCGAAGAGTTCCCCGACAATATTGAGGACATTTTGTTTCCGGGAAACTAAATAGCAAAAACACCAGGTCAAACCACCCGTTGGCTCCCAGAGCCAGCGGGCGGTTCCCATTTGGTTCCTGTTTTTGAAAGTGCAATCTGGGCGTCTCTGGTGCAACTTGCGATAGCGCTAGAGCACTTGTCGCAACTGCATAAACAAGAAGCCCAGATAGATTTAGGCAATCTACCTGGGCTTCTACTCTATGTTTATTAGGTTTTCCGCGTGGTTTTTACCTTAAATCAGTAAAACCCATAGCGCTAAAACCACTCAAAACCAGCCTGTATCTGCTCGTAGACTAATACACCTTTTACGGTAAGTTACTCCCACTCCACTGTGCCGACGGGTTTGGGCGTGAGGTCGTAACAGACGCGGCAGATGCCGGGGACCTCGGCGGTAATGCGGGCAGTGATGCGCTTGAGCAGCGCCCAGTCGAGCTCGGGCACCTCGGCGGTCATGACGTCGACGGTGTTGATGCAGCGGATGATGCACGGCCAGTCGTAGGCGTGCTTGCCGTCGCGCACGCCGGTGGCGCGGAAGTCGGGCACGACAGCAAAGTACTGCCAGATGGTAAGCCCTGCCTTGTCGATCTCCTCGCGAACGATCGCATCTGCCTCGCGCAGCGCCTCGAGACGGTCGCGGGCAATAGCGCCGAGGCAGCGAAGCCCAGGCCAGGGCCGGGGAAGGGCTGGCGCTCGACCATGTTCTCGGGCAGGCCGAGCTCGCGGCCGACCACACGCATCTCGTCCTTGTACAGCAGCTTGACGGGCTCACAAAGCTCGAACTGCAGGTCATCGGGCAGGCCGCCCACGTTGTGATGGGTCTTTACGCCGTCTTTGGACTCCAGGATGTCGGGGTAGATGGTGCCCTGCGCCAGGAAGCTGACCTCGTTGCCAACCTTGCGCGCCTCCTCCTCAAACACGCGGATGAACTCAGCGCCGATGATCTTGCGCTTTGCCTCGGGCTCGGCGACGTCAACCAGCTTGCCGAGGAAGCGGTCGGTCGCGTCCACGTAGACCAGGTTCGCGTCCATCTGATTCTTGAACACGTCGATGACCTGCTCGCTTTCACCCTTGCGCATGAGGCCGTGGTTCACGTGCACGCGTTGAGCGCCTCGTAGTACGCCGCCGCATGGCGCTCGCACAGCCTATCGATGCTCACGTAACGGCCCGCATCGAAGCTCGCCTTCCCCATGAGCAGCAGCGAGAACAGCCGCGCGAGGCGACCCGTCCCCTCGCCGAAGGGCTTGACGCACATCACGTCCACCGCGAAGGTGGGGATCATCATGAGCTTGCGGCTGGACGGCGGAAGGCGACCCCACTGACGCCAAATTCCAGGAGCTTTGCCTGTAAGGGGTTGTATGAACGTCAAGTTTTTGGCTACGTATCGTATGATTGCGGGGCAGGGGTGCATTAACCTCCCCGCCCCTCGCGACGTTTTGGAGCTGCTGGAAATATTGGAACAACGCTACCCTGATTTCCAGGGGCTGCTGCTCAACGACGATCATACCGATAAGAGACGCGATGCCATCGTGCTGGTGCGCGGCCGCCATATCGAGCATTTGGATGGCGTGCGCACCCCGCTTTCCGAGCAGGATTACGTAGCCGTGACGCCGCTAGTTGCGGGAGGTTCATGCCGCAATGTGCGACGGACACCGAGCACGCGTCCTTCGAAAACGCGAAGGAGACTCCTATGGTTTCTGACGAAGAAGTCATCCAAATCGTGCAGTCTTATCCTGCCGAGCGCCGCTATGCGCTGGCCGCCATGCAGGATATGCAGCATGCCTTCAACTATATCCCCGAGAAGGGGCTTCATTGCCTGGCTAAGCACCTGAACTGCGGTGTTGCCCAGCTATATTCCATGGCAACCTTCTACAAGGCGCTGTCTTTGAAGCCGAAGGGCAAACACATCATCAAGATTTGCAACGGCACCGCCTGCCACATCCGCGGTTCGGTGAACCTCGCGGCCGGCCTCAAGCGCGAGTTGGGAATCGATCCCGGCGAGACGACCGAGGACGGCATGTTCTCCGTGGAGATGGTGAACTGCCTGGGATCGTGCGCCTTAGCTCCGGTCATGCTGGTCGACGGCACCTACCACAACAAACTGAAGCTCGAAGACGTCCCCGGCATCGTGGAGCGCTACCGCCTCGCGGATGCTGAAGAAGGGGAGGCCGGCAATGACTAGGACCGAGAGAATACTGGTATGCTGCGGCACCGGGTGCATTGCCAACGGTGCCTACGAGGTGGCGAGAGCCCTGGAGGAGCAGATTGCGGCACAGGGAGCGAATGCCCAGGTAGAGCTCAAGGTATGTCGCACGGGCTGCTCGGGCGAATGCGAGCAGGGGCCGCTTGTGCGCCTCATGCCCCGCGACACCATGTACTACAAGGTAAAGCCCGCCGATGCCCCTGCCGTCATCGCCTCACTCGAGGGCGACCCGGTGACGAAGCTTTTATATCGCGACGAGCAGGGCGTTCGCCATGAGCATCAGGCGGACAACCCCTTCTACGGCCTTCAGCACAAGGTGGTGCTAAAGGATGTGGGCATCATCGACCCCTTGAGCCTGGAGGAATACAAGGCGGCCGGCGGATACGAGGGACTCGCACGCGCCCTCACCATGACCCCCGACGAGATCATCAACGAGGTGGAGAGAAGCGGCCTGCGCGGCAAAGGCGGCGCTGGCTTCTCCGCGGGGCGCAAGTGGCGCAGCGCAGCGAGCTACGACGTGTGGCCGAAGTACATCGTGTGCAACGGCGACGAGGGCGACCCGGGCGCGTTCATGGACGGCTCCACGATGGAGGGCAGCCCCCATGCCGTCATCGAGGGAATGATCATTGGCGCGCTGGCCATCGGCGCCGAGACAGGTGTGCTCTATATCCGCGACGAGTACGCTTTGGCGCGCGAGCATATCCAGCACGCCATCGACGACGCCTACGAGGCCGGCATCCTAGGCGAGCACATCATGGGCAGCGACCATAAGCTGGACTTGAGCATCGTGCGCGGCGGCGGCGCCTTCGTGTGCGGCGAGTCCACGGCGCTTATGAACTCGATCGAGGGCAAGGTCGGCGAGCCGCGCCCGAAGTACATCCGCAGCGTACAAAGCGGCCTGTTCGAGAAGCCCACGGTGCTGAACAACGTCGAGACCTTGGCATCCATTCCCATCATCTTGGCGCACGGCGGAGAGGAATACGCCAAGCTGGGAACGGAGAAATCTAAGGGTACGAAGGTTTTCGCGATGGTGGGCAAGGTCAAACACACGGGCCTTGTGGAAGTGCCGATGGGCACTACGCTTCGAACGCTCATCTACGACATCGGCGGCGGCATCATCAAGGACCGACCCTTCAAGGCAATCCAGACGGGCGGCCCGTCGGGCGGCTGCATTCCCGAGAGCCTGCTCGATCTGCCGGTCGACTTCGACACGCTCGTCGAATACGGCGCCATGATGGGCTCGGGCGGCATGATCGTCATGGACGACTGCAGCTGCATGGTGGAGGTCGCCCGCTACTACATCGACTTTTTGTGCGAGGAAAGCTGCGGTAAGTGCACGCCCTGCCGCGAGGGCCTGCGCCAGATGCGCTATATCCTCAACGAGATCTGCGAGGGTCGCGGTAAAGACGGCGACGTCGAGCTACTCGAGGAGATCGGGCACATGATGCAGGACGCTTCCCTGTGCGCTTTGGGTCGCACGGCACCGAACCCCGTGCTGACCACCATCAAGTTCTTCCGCGAGGAATACGAGGAGCACATCGGCGAGCACCGCTGTCCCGCGGGCGTTTGCGCCGCGCTGACCAGGTTCGCCATCGACCCGCAAGCATGCAAGGGCTGCGGCATGTGCGCGAAGGCATGCCCCACTGAAGCTATCTCCGGTGAGCGCAAGCAGCCGTATTCCATCGAGCCCGCCGCGTGCATCGCCTGCGGCAGC
>CABUGR010000038.1 GCA_902491135.1 uncultured Collinsella sp.
GAGCCGCGCTTAACGGTACGGCATGAATACTTAGCGCTCGTAGATTACGTTACCTGCCAGGTAGGTGGCCTGAACCTTGGTGGCTTGCAGTTCTTGGGGGTCGATGGTGAGCGGGTTTTGGTCCAGGACTACCAGGTCGGCATACTTGCCGGGCTCCAAGCTGCCGAGGTTTTGCTCGTCGCCCGCTGCATAGGCGCTGCCCAGGGTGTAGTTGCGCAGGGCTGTTGCTGCATCGATGCGCTCGCTCGGCAACCAGCCGCCCTCGGGCCAGTGGCTTTTGGGGTCCTGGCGCGTGATAGCCGTGTAGAGCACGTTCATGCTGGTAACAGCTGTTATGGGGCTATCGGTGCCGAAGGCTTGGCGAATGCCGCGCTGTTTATAGGTCGCAAACGGCCACATGATGCGGCTGCGCTCCAAGCCCAGGTCGCGCTCCGGGCCACCCGGGTCGAGCGTGATATGACAAGGCTGGCTCGAGGCGACCACGTTGAGCTTGCGCAGGCGGTCGATGTCCTCGGGCAGGAGGTTCTCCAGATGCTCGAGCGTGTTATGACCGTGCTGGGGCAGTCCGTACAGTTCGGCGGCCTCCTCAAAGATATCGAGCGCGGCATGGATGGCACCGTCGCCGATGACGTGGATGCGCACGGTGTGGCCGCGCTCCGCGGCCGCCAGAACCAGCTTACGCATACGCTCGGCAGGAACTGTCAGACGGCCCTGGTCGCCCGGGAAGCGCGGGTTGGTATAGGGCTCGGTGAGATAGGCCGTGTGTTCGCTCGACACGCCGTCGAAGAACTGCTTAAAGCCTGGCGCCGAGAGCAGCGCGTTGTTCGCGTAGCGGGTCTGCAGCTCTTCCAAGCGTGATTGGTCATCCAACAGCGTGGGGAACAGATGGGCTCGGATGCCCAACTTGCCGGCTGCCTGCAGTTTGTCGTAGACGTCGTCGCGGATAAAATCGCAGCCCGGCATGGGCATGAGCGACATATCGCATATCGAGGTGATGCCCTGCTCGGCCATACGCCTCATTTGATCGGCGTAAGCGCTTGCGATGCGATCTTCGCCCAGCCACTCAAGGCAGCGCGGCAGCAGCTGCATGGCAGCCGCCTCGTGAGCGATACCCGTGAGCTCGCCGTTTGCGTCCTTGTCGTAGCTACCGCCCGCTGGTGACTCGCTGTCGCGCGTGACGCCGAGTGCATCGAGTGCGCGGCTGTTGAGCCAAAGCGTGTGTCCGTCGCCCGAATACATAACGCAGGGACGATCGGGGAATGCCGCATCGAGCGACGCCTTGGTAGGATGCTCGGGCGGGTCCCAACGGTAGTCGCGCCAGCCCTGCGTCACAACCCAAGCGTCGTCGGGCAGGTCCCGGGAAAACTCGAGCGCATGTTGCACCAGCGCCGCCTCGGACGTGCCCATATCCATGAGCATGTACGGCGAGGAGCCGACCGAGGTATGGAAGAAGTGCAGATGAGCGTCATGGAAACCGGGGCAGACAAACTGTTCGCCGTAGTCGATAACCGACGTGGCGGCAGAAGCGGCGGCGATCACGTCGTCGGGCGCACCGACTGCGACGATACGGTCGCCTGCGATGGCAATCGCCAGCTCGCGGGCGGTATCGATGCCGTCTTGCGCGGTAAAGACGTTCTTGGAACGGATAATCCGATCGATATGTTGCATGGGCATCCCCATCTCTGGCAGGAAATTCAACACCCCCGAGTGTACTCCCCCGCCCTTGCAACAAACCCCAAGCGGCAAACGGCAACTTTACCAGCCCTAGCGGCAGGTGGCATACTGGAGAGAGCCTGTACGATTTTGCGATCAACCCAGCAAGGAGCAAATCGACCATGACGAAGACCAAGGCACAGCAGATTATGGCGGCGACCGCGGCTGACGACGTCACCGCAGCCATCAAAGATATCGCTACCGAGTTTGAACCCTATATCATCAAGCAGCGCCGGCACTTCCATAAGCACCCGGAGCTGAGCCTTGCCGAGGAGCGCACGACCTCCGACATCGCCAACCAGCTCGACGCCATGAATATCCCCTACGAGCGTCCGCTCAAGACGGGCCTTGTGGCGACCCTTCGCGGCACCGCGCCCGACGCCTATCGCGAGGACGGCACGCCACGCCGCCGCATCCTGCTGCGCGCCGACATCGACGCCCTGCCCGTCACCGAACAGACCGGCGAGGAGTTCGCCAGCGTCAACGAGGGCTGCATGCACGCCTGCGGTCACGACTGCCATATCGCCATGATGCTCGGCACGCTGCAGATTCTGCGCCACATGACCGATGACATCCACGGCGAGATTCGCATCGTATTCCAGCCCAGCGAGGAAAACGGCCAGGGCGCCAAACTCATGATTGGCACGGGTGTGCTCGACGGCGTCGACGGCGCCTACGCCGCGCACATCTGGAGCGAGGTCGACGCCGGCACCGTAAGCTGCGAGCCCGGCCCACGCATGGCAAACACCGACTGGTTCCGCATCGATGTCCGCGGCACCTCGTGCCATGGCGCCATGCCCCAGCGAGGTCACGACGCCGTCATGGTTGCCGCCGAGATCGTCAATGCCCTGCAGACCATCGTTTCGCGCGAGATCAGCCCCTATGAGCCGGCTGTCATCACCGTCGGCGAGCTGCACGGCGGCACCGCGCGCAACGTTATCGCCGGCACGGCCTACCTTGCCGGCACGGTGCGCACCTACGGAGATTCGACCCACGAGGAAATGCCGGAGCTTATGCGCCGCATCGTGGAGCATACCGCGGCCGCCTTGGGCGCCGAGGCAGAGCTCACCGACTACACCATCGCCAACTACAAGGTCGAAAACGACGCCGCCTCGAGCGAGCGCTGCCGTCAGGCTGCAATCAAGTGCCTGGGCCCCACCGGCCAAGGCCATTATCGCGGCACGCTTTCGGGCGAGGATTTTTCGGAGTACCTGCGTCGCGTACCGGGCGTGCTCGCCTTTGTAGGTACGCGCAACCCCAAGATTGGCGCCACGTACGCCCAACATTCCTGCTTCTACAAGATCGACGAGACCGTGCTGGCAAAGGGCTCCATGGTGGCCGCCCAGTATGCTATCGACTTTTTGGCCGAGCCCACGCAAGAGGAGCTCGACGGCCCCGCGATTACCGCGGTCGCCGAAACCAACCCCGATCTGGCCGCCAAGTTGCGCTCTGCCAAAGCGACGACCGCCGAGGCTCGCGACGCCATCCATGATGCCCGAACGGCTCGCCATGCCGCGATCAAGGGCATCCACGACGCACGCGCTGCTGCACGCCGTGAGGAGAAGCACGACGAGTAGTCGATTCGCTGGCATCTCGCAGTCATAGCCACATCGCGATGTCAAAGCGGGGGCGGACGTTTCGACACGTCCGCCCCCGCTCATTCTTCAAGCGCTATTTCTACCATTTCTACCCCGTCCCCAAATGGCAGACGGCATGGCTACTCGTCCTGAGGTTCCTCGTCGGAGCTTGGCTCGGACGCCGACTCAGGTGCAGGTGCCGGCTCAGGCTCAGGCGCAGGCTCGGGCTCAGATGCCGTCTCAGACTCGGGCGCCAGTTCAGGCTCGGGCGCCGGCTCAGGCTCGGTCGCGGGAGCGGGTGCAGGTGCCGGCGAAGCATCCGGAGCACCGTAACCCGAAGGAGCGGACTTCTTCTCGAAGGGCAACACAAAAGTCAGGACGTCGTCCTTATCCTCATCGGCCCACTCGCTTGCATAGCGTGCGGCCCAATAGCCAACGGCACGGTGCTTGAGCATCTTGCCAAAGACCGTAAGAAATACGGTGACGAAAGCGACCAGCACCAAGAACAGCGCGAGCGTGACGCCACCGCCGGTAACAATTGCCTCAATACCCGTAGGACGATAGTAGTAGCTATACATACCGACAGAGGCAATGGCGCCAAAGACGACCGTCAAGATCCATGTGACAACATTGGCGACCAGGCCCGTCAAAAACTCGGGAAGGAACGAAGCACAGAACAGCTTGGTCTTGTTGTGCTTAAACGCCGCCCAGACCTTATCGAGCGAAAACGCGCTCTCGACACGCCCGGTCACCGCAAAGTGCATCACGGCGATGTCGGCGAACATCTTAAAGAAGACACCCAGAATCGCCGAGGCAATTAGTGCCAGGACAAGCAGGCCAAGCGAACCGAACAGCGCAGCCTCGAGCGCATAAGAGCCGTAATAAGAATACGAGCCCGCAGCGCCAATTACCACGCCCTCCACCAGCGAAAGCACTACACCGATAACGGGAATGGCAGCGATAACCTCGAGCACGACCGAGATAACGCTCGAAAAGACTCCGAGACCAAACGACGTGGAACGCATGAGTGGACGGTCCATGCCGTCATCGACCTTGAGCGACAGATCGCGACCCCACTCGATACCAAAGCCGGAACCGCACACGCTCGCAATGCAAGCTGCCAAAAAGCCGATGGCAGCCGCAATGCCGCCAATAACGGGAATAAACAACACGAGCACCGACACAACGCAAATCAGCGCCGGCAAAAACGCGATTTGGCATACACGCTGAAGCACGCCCGGGGTCTTGGTCATATCCTGGAACGCCTGAACCACACAGCCCTTTGGCGCATTCGCCACGGGCGGTTGCGGAACAAACTGCTGGGGCTGAGGCTGTCCCTGGGGAGCGGGGCCAGCGGCACCGGCATTAGGAGCACCACACACGCCGCAGAACTTGTCGTTATCGCCCATGGGGGCGCCACACTGCGAGCAGAACATAGAATCATCCCTTCGTATCTTGAACGAATCACTTGGATCGCAAACGATGTCTTTAGCATCATTATTGCCCAATGTGGGGTCAAATACTCAAAGATGACCGATTTGCAAGATACACGGCGCCAGCAGGCGGTTCGTTGAATACGTCTGTGCTAGTTCGTTCCGCGGAAGCCCTTGCCGACAATCTCGGAGCTGTCGACGATCGTGATAAAGGCACCCGGATCGACTTCGCGCGCATAGCGGCGCAGTTGCACGGCCTCGCGACGGCTCAGCACGCTCATGATCACCGTCACACACTTGCCCGAGAAGGCACCGTAGCCCCGGCTGATGGTCGCCGTGCGGTTGAGATGCTTGACGATAAACTCCTCGACCTTAAGGGGTTCGGAGCAAATGACCGTGCAGACCTTACGAAGATGGATGCTCTCAATGGCTTTGTCGAGCACAAGCGTCTTGGCAAACAGGCCGAGCACGCAATACAGACCGACACGCGGGCCATACAAAAAGGCCGCGATGGTCACGATGCCGATATCAACCAGTAGCAGGGCGCGGCCAATCTCGAGCGTGGTGCGGCGTTTGAGGATCATAGCGAGAATGTCCGTGCCACCCGTCGAGGCGCCGATGTCAAAGACGATGGCACTGCCGAGCGCCGGCAAGATGACGGCAAAGCACAGGTCGAGCCACATATCACCCGTCAGAGAGACATCGGTCGGAATGAAGAGCTCAAACAGCGAGACGTAGGCGGACAGCGCAAACGAGGCGAAGACGCTCCAAAGAATCGCCTTGCGCTCCAAAAAGATAAAGCCCAAAACGACGAGAACCGCGTTGATAATCCACATAAAGACGCCGACGGGCAGAGTCGGGAACAGCGTGGAAAGAATGACCGAGACGCCCGAGGTGCCACCGAAGGCAAAGTGATTGGGGGTTTTAAAGGCCACGATGGCGAACGCCGTGAGGACCAGGCCCAGATTGAGCTCGGCAAAAAAGCGCGGAAAGCCTGGTTCCTGGCTGCGCTTGCGGCCGGCGCGCTCGCCACGTTCGATATCCTCGCGACCGACAACGCGCTCCATCGGCACCACCGGAGGACAATGCATCTCCTCGGCAGCACGCGATGCCGCCTCTGCCGCAGCGGCCTCAATCGCCCATGCCTTGCTTTCGGTCTCGTGTTCGTCGGCCATTACGGCAACCCCTCGTTAACAATTTGGAAACAATGTGCCCATTAGGGTAACGCGGAACGCAGCGAATGCAACCCTTAGTTAGACGAGCGGTATGCCTGCATCGGGGGCATACAAATAACAGCCGGCCGCACATACATACGTGCGACCGGCCATTTGACGTTTTTGCAGATAAAACCTGCCAAAACAAACATCCCTTTTTAGTAGGTTACTCGTGCTGGCTGGTGCGGTGCTCGTACTCCTCGGGGGTGATGACATCCTCGATGCGCAGGTTGACGCCTGCCACCTCAAGGCCGGTCATCGCGGCCAGACGCTCGGTGACGCGCGCCTTAACGTCGTCAAAGATCGCAGGCGCATAGGCACCGTACTCGATAATGACCGAGATGTTGACGACCACGCGGTTGTCGTCGGTGACCTCGACCGTCACGCCCTTGGTCAGGTTCTCGGCACCAAACTGTTCCTGCACAAAGTGCATAAGGTTACCCTTCATGCCCAGAACGTGCGGTACCTCGCGGGTGGCCATGGCGACGATCTTCTCGATCACGCCGTTGGAATAGGTCAGCGAGTCCTCGGACTCGTCCGCCTCTTCGTCCATCTCCTCGTCGTCCTCATCCGCATCGGACTCGGCCTCGACGAGCGCCTCGTTCTCGAGCGTTACGTCCTCCGCCTCGGCGGCGACGGCCTCGTTCGTCTCGAGCTCGGTATCGGCTACATCGACCTTCGTGTTAAAAGCCATGGTTCCTCCTTATGCCTGCCGCGGATGCGACAGTCGAATACGTATTAGCGGCCGCTAAACAGGCGGCCGAAGAAGTTGACGATCCCGTTCTCGCCGTCGCGAATTTGGCCGATCACAGCGCCGATCAGCACGAAGAATGCGATGACGAGCGTGTCCCACAGGCCGAGCGTGAGCACCAACACGGCAAGGATAAAGCCAGCGACGGCACCGAGCGTGGTGTTGGGATGACGCACAGCATAGCTCCAGATGGCAGCGCCCGTACCCTTGATGAGACCCATAGCCTCGTCAAAATCCGCGGCCGCTGCGTCTTGCAACTCAGTTGCCTCTGCTTTGGAATCAACAGGTTCGTTCGCCGGCGTGGCGCTCTGGTCAATCGTCAGGCGCGGCGTACGAGCGGTCTTATCTTGATTGGTATCACTCACCGGAAACCTCCACGGTCTGGACGGTAGTCTTGGACGGCAAAAAACGGACGCGCGTGGTCGTACCCGGCGTGCCGAGCATGGTGTCGCAAGCTTCCTCGATGCGCTGCTGCATCGCGGTAGCCAGAGATGCCACGTCCTTATCGTCAAGCGCGATAGCCTCGACCTTAAAACGGACATGCGAATCGTCGGAACCTTGGACGCGGGCCTCGACATGCTCGATCATCACGCGATCGTCGCGCTCTGCAGCAGCCCTGGCGCACGAAGAAAGCGCCGCGAGCGTGACCTCGATATTGCGCTCCCCCGCCGGATGCACGCAGGACGGCTCGCGACGAGCAAACATCAGGCGGAAGAAGCTTACCAGCACGCCAATCGCCACAACTCCGCCGCATGCCGTCACGACAATGCGCGGCATGGGGTCGCGCATCAGCAGCATAAAGCGATACGTATACGGCCCCCAAAACTGGCAGACAAGCGTACCCAGCGCCACGATGGTGGCGGCAAGATACACGATCGCTAGGGCTCGTTTGAGTACGCGCACGCGGCGCTCCCTTCAAATCTCGGCTCTCGAAATGCAAAACGGTTCGCATCATTATAAAAGAGCCGGGTCCGGTGCTCTACGCACGCGGATCCGGCTCATCTATTCCACGAGGCTTGCATGCTCGCTTCATTATGCCCAGATATGCACGGCTTAACCCGTGCGGGCGCTACTCCTCCTCGAGGGCAGCGATGACCTCGTCGGTCATGTCCATGGTGCTGTAAACATCCTGGACGTCGTCGAGCTCCTCAAGACGGTCGATGAGGCGCTGAACCTTCTTGGCGTCGGCGCCGGAGACCTCGGTCGGGGTGGTCGGGACCATGGTGGTCTCGGAGCCCTTGACCTGGACGCCCTGGTCCTCGAGCGCCTTGGAGACAGCCATGACCTCGTTGGCAGTAGTCCAGACGATC
>CABUGR010000039.1 GCA_902491135.1 uncultured Collinsella sp.
TGAGCACCAAGACCGGCGAGGAGCTGTTCCACAACTTTGCCGAGGGCATGCCCATCGTCGACTATCACTGCCACATTTCTCCTAAGGAGATTTGGGAGGACAAGCGTTTCGAGAACATCACCGAGGTTTGGCTGGGCGGCGACCACTACAAGTGGCGCTTGATGCGTGCCAACGGCGTCGACGAGCGTTTTATCACTGGCGACGCCCCTGCTCGCGAGAAGTTCCAAAAGTGGGCCGAGACCCTGGGTCGCTGCGTTGGCAACCCCGTCTTTGAGTGGAGCCACCTGGAGCTTAAGCGCTACTTTGGCTACGAGGGCGTCCTCAACGGCAAGACTGCCCAGGAGGTCTGGGACCTTGCCAACGCCAAGCTCGCCGAGGCCAGCTTTACCTGCCGCAACCTGATCAAGCAGTCCAACGTCCGCATGATCTGCACTACCGACGACCCCGCCGACAGCTTTGAGTGGCACAAGAAGATTGCCGCCGATGACAGTTTTGACGTTCAAGTCGTTCCCGCCATGCGCCCCGACGCCGCTCTGCGCATCGAGCGCGGCCAGGAGTTCGCCGACTACTGCAAGCATCTTTCCGAGGTTGCCGGCGTTGAGGTCGGCGACTTTGAGGGCATGAAGGCTGCCATTTCCAAGCGCTACGACGTTGCTCACGAGCTGGGCTGCCGCGCCTCCGACCACGCACTCGACTACGTTATGTACGTCCCGGCTACCGCCGACGAGATCGAGGCTATCTTTGCCAAGGGTCTGGCTGCCGAGCCGCTTACCGAGGAAGAGGTCCTCAAGTACAAGACTGCCTTTATGCAGTTCGTTGCCGGCGAGTATGTCCGTCTGGGCTGGGCCATGCAGCTGCACTTTGGCTGCAAGCGCGACAACAACCGCGCCATGTTTGCCAAGCTCGGTCCCGATACCGGCTACGATTGCATCTCCAACTACACGCCGTCCGACCAGCTTGCCGATTTCCTCAACTCCATTCAGGAGACCTGCGGCCTGCCCAAGACCATTCTGTACAGCCTGAACCCCATCGATAACACCATGATCGATACCGTCATGGGCTGCTTCCAGGAGGCTCCGACCGCCGGTAAGATCCAGAACGGCTCCGCCTGGTGGTTCAACGACAACGAGGTCGGCATGCGCGAGCAACTCACGGCTCTGGCTAACGAGGGCGTCCTGGGCAACTTTGTGGGCATGCTTACCGACTCCCGCTCTTTCCTGTCCTATCCGCGCCACGAGTACTTCCGTCGCGTGCTGTGCAGCGTGATCGGCGAGTGGGTCGAGCAGGGCAAGTACCCGGCCGACATGGAGCTGCTGGGCACCATCGTGCGCGACATCAGCTACAACAACTCCGTTCGCTACTTTGGCTTTGACCTGGACACCGTCGAGGCCTAAATCCAAACCTGGTTCCGGGAGCGCCGTCGCCACACGCGGCGCCCCCGTTTTGCTTACACGCTAACGGCTATCTAAGGAGACACATAGATGGAGAACATCAGCTACGATACGCTCGAGAAGATCGGCTACGAGGGCTATCTTCTTCCCAAGGACGCGCCGGAGAAGGTCCTGCAGTTTGGCGAGGGCAACTTCCTACGCGCTTTCGTTGACCGCTTCTTTGACATGGGTAACGAGGCGACCGGCTGGAATGGCAAGATCGTCATGGTCCAGCCCATCAGCGGCGCCTTTGGCTTTGCCGACGGTATCAATGCCCAGGACGACCTGTATACCGTGCTGGTGCGCGGCAAGGAGGACGGCAACACGGTCGACGAGTCCCGCGTGATTAGCGCTTGCAGCCGCTGCATCAACCCGTACCGCGAGGACGACTACCGCGCCATGATGGAGGTCGCCGTCTCTGACGACCTGGAGATTATCGTCTCCAACACCACCGAGGCCGGTATCGCCTATGACCCGTCCTGCAAGGCCGACGACATGCCACCCGCGAGCTTCCCCGCCAAGCTTGCCCAGGTGCTCCACACTCGCTGGGCTGCCGGTAAGCCGGGCGTCATCGTCCTCGCCTGCGAGCTCATCGATCACAACGGCGAGGAGTTGCTGCGCATCATGAACCAGTATGTGAGCGACTGGGGCTGGGAGGACGAGTTTGCGCAGTGGATGGCCAACGACTGCACCGTCTGCACCACGCTCGTCGACACCATCGTACCGGGCCGTATCCGCGACGCATCCGAGGCCGCCGCGGTGGCTGAGCGTCTGGGCTACGAGGATCCCTTCCTGGCCGTGCGCGAGCCCTTCCAGATGTGGGGCATCCAGGGCGACGAGTCGCTTGCCGAGAAGCTTCCCTTTGTGAAGGCTGGTCTTCCGGGTGTCTTTGTGACTCCCGACGTCACCCCGTACAAAAAGCGCAAGGTCCGCATCCTCAACGGTGCCCACACCGCCTTCGTTCCGGGTTCCTGGGTTGCCGGCTTTGATATCGTGCGCGACTGCATGCATGACGAGACCATTCGCGGCTTCATGAACACCATGCTCTACGACGAGGTCATTCCGACGCTTGCCGCCGACTTGGATGTCGAGGACTGCAAGGCCTTTGCCGCTGCCGTCGAAAACCGCTTCGACAACCCGTTTATTGATCATGCGCTGCTCTCCATCTGCCTCAACTCCACGGCTAAGTGGCGCGCTCGCGACCTGCCCACGCTCAAGGACTACGTTGCCGAGACCGGCAACCTGCCCAAGTGCCTGGCGACGAGCCTCGCTACGCTCATCTCCTTCTACACGCAGGAGCTCGTGTCCCGCGAGGGCGACGGCCTGCACCTGCGTCGCTCCGACGGCACCGAGTACACCGCTCAGGACGACGCCTTCGTACTCGATTTCTACGCCGCCCACGCCGGTGCCGACGATGCCCAGCTGGTGCACGACGTGCTCACCAACGAGCAGATGTGGGGCGAGGACCTTACGCAGATCGCAGGTCTTGAGGAGTTTGTCGTCAGCGCGCTCGCTGTCGTGCGTGCCGAGGGTGCCAAGCAGGCCTTCGCCAACGCTCAGGCGTAAATTTCCGGCGCAGACGCGGGCGCGGGACGGCGTGCCCGCGTCTCGACTTCTGCTCAACCTGTAGGGTTAGGACCATTTGCAATGAACACTATCCAGATCAATCCGGCCGACAACGTGATCGTCGCGCTGTCGCCGCTTGCCAAGGGCACCGCCGTCGCGGTTCCCGGGGTGGGCGAGGTCGTGGCCGCGGAGGATATTCCGCAAGGCCACAAGATGGCTGTGCGCTCGATTGCCGCCGGCGAGGACGTCATTAAGTACGGTCTTCCTATCGGACACGTGACGGGCGATGTCCAGCCCGGTCAGTGGCTCCACACGCACAATGTGAAGACCAACCTTTCGGGCGAGGTCGAGTACACCTACAACCCCACGCATCCGGTCGTTGAGTCGGTTGAGCCCGAGACCTTTATGGGGTTCCGCCGCGCCGACGGTCGTGCCGCGACGCGCAACGAGCTGTGGATCATCCCCACGGTCGGCTGTGTCAACGAAGTCGCCCGTGCCATGTGTGAGAAGGCCCAGGATCTGGTCGATGGCTCGCTGGAGGGTGTTTACTACTTCCCGCATCCCTTTGGCTGCTCGCAGACCGGCGCCGACCATGCTCAGACGCGTCGTCTGCTGGTGGCGCTCTCGCGTCATCCTAATGCGGCCGGCGTGCTATTCCTGTCGCTCGGTTGCGAGAACTGCACGCACCAGCAGGTGCTCGACGAGCTCGGTGACTTCGATCACGAGCGCGTTCGCTTTCTCACCTGCCAGGATGTAGCCGACGAGCAAATCGAGGGCCACAAGATTCTGGCCGAGCTGGCTGACCTGGCCAAGCAAGCCAAGCGTGAGCCCATTTTGGCCTCCGAGCTGGTTATTGGTCTTAAGTGCGGCGGCTCCGACGGTCTTTCGGGCATTACCGCCAACCCCACGATCGGTCGCGTGAGCGATATGGTCGTCGCCCGTGGCGGCACGTCGGTGCTTACCGAGGTGCCCGAGATGTTTGGCGCCGAGAGTATTCTGCTCGATCGCTGTGAGAACGAGCAGGTCTTTGGCGCCGCCTCCGACATGCTCAACGGCTTTAAGGGCTACTTTATTAGCCACGGCGAGGTTGTCTACGAGAACCCGAGCCCCGGCAACAAGGACGGAGGTATTACCACGCTCGAGGACAAGAGTTGCGGCTGCGTGCAAAAAGGCGGGTCTGCCCCCATCGTCGACGTGCTGCCGTATGCCGGCCGGGCAACTAAACACGGCCTGAACATGCTGTGCGGTCCGGGCAACGACATGGTATCCACCACGGCGTTGACGGCTGCCGGCTGCCACGTGATTCTGTTCTCGACCGGCCGCGGCACACCGTTTGGCGCGCCGGTGCCTACGCTCAAGGTGTTCACCAATCAGCGTCTGTGCGACCACAAGGCCAACTGGATGGACTTTAACGCCGGCGTGATTGCCACGGGTGAGCGCACGCTCGACGAGGCCGCCCGCGATTTGTACCAGCTGGTGCTACAGACGGCGAGCGGTAAGCTCACGAGTGCCGAGCGCCGTGGCTGTCACGAGATCAGTATCTGGAAGGACGGCGTCTGCTTGTAGCGGCAAGTGCGCCCAAGCATAGCGCGATGTCATCGGCCCCGTCGGGAGTGTTCCCGGCGGGGCTTTTTCGTTTCGTGGTTAAGTGAATATGTTGGAAAATCTGATAAACGTTCACCTATCTCATGGCTGTCCAGCATGGCACCCTTACCAGCAGAAAATAGGTGTGAGGATCTCAATTGTGTCCGTTCAGCGGTAAAAATCGACCGTTCAAGGATATTATTCAAGTGAACGTTCACCTGTCGTAAGCAATCGCGCATAATCTAACTAAACGTTCACCCTGAACGCTGGGCAGACAGATGTCAGTGTGGACTCCAATGTCTTGCTGCAAGACAATCGAGAAAAGAGAGGGAGCTCGATGACTAATAAGATCGGAAAAAAGCGTAAGATCACATTCTGGACGCGCTTGGGCTTTGGTATGGGCGGTATGCTCAATTCCGGTGCCCTGACCTTTACGCACAGCTACATGGTGCTGTTCCTGTCCACGGAGTGTGGCCTGTCCGCAGGCGAGGCTGCACTGATCAGCTCGTTTGCCATCTATGTCAACGCCATTCTTTGCCCGCTGATGGGCTTTGTGGCCGATAACTTCTATGCCACCAAGATTGGCCGCATCTTTGGTCGTCGTCGTTTCTGGATCTTGCTGGCCATCCCGATGATGATTGCCGAGCCGCTCATCTTCGTGGCTACGCCGTTTGGCTTCCCGTACTACTTTGTGCTGTACCTGATCTACAACGTCGCGTACACGTTCTGCACCGCCAACCTGTCGCCGCTTACCATCGAGATGACCGACGACTTTAAGGAGCGTACGTACCTCACCGGCTACAAGCATCTCTTTGGTAACGCCGCCGGCTTCCTGATGGCTGCACTTGTGGGCTTCGGCTTTGGCACCTTCGGCGAGACCAACCCGTTCAGCTACTTCATCATCGCTACGGTCAACGCTTCGGTCATGGCAATCTCGCTGCTTTGTGTGTACTTGTCCACGTGGGAGCACACCCCCGAGGAGGTCGCTCAGGAGAAGATCGAGAGCGTCGGCGAGGGTATCAAGAAGTTCTTCATCGACGTTATCTCCACCTTCCGCAACAAGTCCTTCCGCAAGGTCCTGTACGCACAGGTCTCCACGAAGCTCGCTGCTGCCTGCTGGTCTGCCTGCCTGCCTGTCCTTCTTCATCGTCTACTGCCTGCAGATTCCTAAGTCCTACGAGTCCGTGATGGAGATGCCTGGCAAGGTCGTCGCTATCGTCTGCACCGCCATCTGGGTCGCCCTCATGGCCAAGAAGGGCTTCCACAAGTCTTGGTACCTCGCAAATGTCGGTTGCGCTGCGTGCATCATTGCCTACAACTACTTCGCCTTTGGTCAGATCAACGGCACCTCCACGGTCGCCATCGCCATGATCGCCTACCCCATCATCTTCGCCATCTGGAAGTTCTTCTACGTCGGCTTCCAGTACCTGCCCGATGTTCTGCTCAACTACATCCCCGATGTCGATGAGCTCATCACTCTGCGCCGTCGCGAGGGCATCTACAGCTCTGCGCAGCAGCTCTGCCAGCAGATCGCCCAGGCTATCGCCGTCAACGTGTGGGCTATCGTCCTTGCTGCCTCCGGCTTCATTCAGACCGCCGGCAATAGCGACGCCGTGACCCAGCCCGCTACTGTGCCTCTGTATATCTGCGGCTACATGATCATCGGCTGCGCCGGCTTCTTCCTGCTTGCGGCCGTCCTTGCCCGCGGCATCAAGATCGACAAGGAGCAGTGCGACGTCCTTTGCGACGAGATTCACCGAGTCAAGGAGGGTGGCAAGATGGCCGACGTCAAGCCCGAGGTCAAGGCGCTTTGCGAGGAGCTCTCCGGCTTTAAGTACGAGGACTGCTTTGCCCACAACAACGTTGGCTTCCAGGACGGTAGCGTAACTCCCGCCGAGTAAGGCCGACATATCGTCCAAATCACAGGGCCGTGCCACCGGAATTCCGCCGGCAGGCACGGCCCTTTTTCAACAGCGTACAATTTGCCTTTAGAGCATCTTTTTGAGGGAGAAACCCATGGAGACGAACGTTATCTGGCGCAACGCGCGCGCGGCGGTTATCGAGCTTGACGACGGCGGTTACTTTACCTGCGCCGATACGTGGGAGATCTTTGTCAACGACGAGCCCGCCGGTACCACGAATACGGTCGAGACCTATGTCGACGGCCTGATCCCCGGCAAGCGCAACCTGGTTCGTTTTGTTTGTGGCGAGCGTGAGCTGAGCGTAGGTGTCACCACGCCGGCTGAGCCCTTTACCATCAACGTTCGCGACTGTGGCGCCAAGGGCGATGCCGAGCATGATGACACCACCAACATCCAGGCTGCCATCATGGCCTGCCCCAAGGGTGGCCGCGTGCTGATCCCCGCCGGTAGTTATCGCATCAAGTCTCTCTTCCTTAAGAGCAATATCAACATCGAGCTCGCCGAGGGAGCGGTGCTGCTGGCCCGCCACGATCGTGCCGCGCTTGCCTACATTCCGGGAACGGTCACGGGCAACGAGGGCGCCGGTTATGCCGGTACCGATATGCTGCCCCTGGGCCGCTGGGAGGGGGAGAGCTTCTCGACCTACTGTTCTGCCTTTACGGGTCTGGGCGTGCACGACGTGTGCATCTATGGTCGCGGCGCGATTGACGGTCAGACCGATTTTGCCGAGGACAACTGGTGGAACAAGGACTTTAAGAACATCTTTCGCCCGGAGGAGGGCCGCGAGGTCGCCCGTCCGCGCATGATCTTCCTGTCCGAGTGCCAAAACGTGAGCCTTGCCGGCTTCACCGTCCGCAACAGCCCGGCGTGGAACATCCACCCCATCCTGTGCGAGTACGTCGATGCGCTCTGCCTGTCCATCGAGGGTCCCAAGAACTCCCACAACACCGACGGCTTCGATCCCGAGAGCTGCGGTTTTGTTCGCATCCTTGGTTGTCAGTTCTCAGTGGGTGACGACTGCATCGCCGTCAAGAGCGGCAAGCTGGGCATTGAGCCCGAGCTTCGTCCCGCCACGCACGACGTGCTGATCTCTCACTGCTACATGCACGATGGTCACGGCGCCGTGGTCCTGGGTTCAGAGGCTGCCGGCGGCATCAAGGACCTTACCGTGAGCAAGTGCCTCTTTGAGCGCACCGACCGCGGCCTGCGCGTCAAGACCCGCCGCGGGCGCGGCAAGGATGCCGTCAACGAGGGCATTACCTTTGAGCACATTCGCATGGATGAGGTGCTCACGCCCTTCGTGGTCAACTCCTTCTACTTCTGCGACAAGGACGGCAAGACCGATTACGTGCAGTCTC
>CABUGR010000040.1 GCA_902491135.1 uncultured Collinsella sp.
GACAAATACCAAAGACCGGCACCTTGCCGATCAGCTGCTGCACCTGCTCGTAGGTCTCCACCACGGCGTCGGGGTCGCCGGGGCCATTGGACAAAAAGACACCGTCGGGATTCATGTCGAGTACCTCACTCGCGGGCGTATCCCACGGCACGACGGTAAGGTCGCAGCCGGCGCGGACCAGCCCCTCCAGAATGCCGCGCTTCACACCGCAGTCGTAGGCGACCACTTTGTGACGGGCAGGAGCGGCAGCCGCAAGCGCAAAGTCATGCGTGGCAGGCAGATCGGCGGCCACAAACTCGTGAGGCGCGGGGCAGCTCACGGTCTTGACCAGGTTCTCGCCTACCAGCGTGGGCGCTGCGGCCAGACGCTCGGCAAGCTCGTCGACGTCGAAGACCTCGGTCGAGATAATGCCCATCTTGGAACCATTGTCGCGCAGATGGCGCACTAGAGCGCGGGTGTCGATACCCTCGATAGCGACGATGCCGTGAGCGCGCAGGTACTCCGGCACGCTGACGGCCGAGCGCCAGTTAGAAGGCGTGGCGCACATGTCGCGAACGATCATGCCGCGCATAGCCGGAGCGCTCGCAGGGCGCACGGCGTCGCCGGGGAAGGCCGACTGGACGTCGGTCTCGTCGATACCGTAATTGCCGATCTGCGGATAGGTCATAGTTACGATTTGGCCGGCATAACTCGGGTCGGTCATGACCTCAAAGTAGCCCTCGAGCGAGGTGTTGAAGCAGACTTCGCCGGTCGCGGTGCCCTCGGCGCCGCATGCACGTCCATAAAAAATGGTCCCATCCTCAAGATACAGGATGCAGGGACCACAGGTGCCCTTGCTGGTTTTGGCCAGCATACGCTGGCAAAGCTCGCTGGGCGCGAAGGTGCGGGCGGCAGCGCCCGCGGTATGGTTGTTCGCCATAGTTCTCCTTCCCGGTCTCACAGGACCGGCTTAAAGGTGTGTAGTTAGGCCTCGCGGTATTGTAACCGTAAGCATGCCTCATGGCGTTAATTTCATCGAAATGTTTACGAAATGATAATTATGACTTTCTATGCATAATGATTTTTTAATCCCCGTCCCAGAAAAATCATCCCGCGGGGCTTGTGGCTCACGCGGGATGATGGCCTCTTACTTTTTCTTGTCCTGCTCCAGCAGTTCGGACGGTGTGCGATCGGGCTTGCCGCCGCGGAAAATCTCGCGGCCATGCAGACGATGCTCCAGGTCACGCTCGGCCTTTTCCTCGTCAATCTTGGTCTGGCTCACCACCGGGTCCTCAATCAACGACGACACCGAGTTCACCTGCTTCTGAATGCGCTCGGCGATGGTGTCATCCATACTCACGATGCGCATCTTCCAGTCGATACTCGTGGCGTTGGATGAGCTCTTGGTCCACACGAACGTCAAAATGGCGCTCTGGTGGCCCCGCGCGGGGAACATGCCAAAGAAGGAATCGTGCTGAATGTTGCTATCCTCGTCGATATAGGCGTGAACGTTATACACCACGCGGTCGATCTTATCGTTGAGCAGCGCGTTGGTCGCAAGCGCCGCGGCCTGGATCTGCCCGTTGGACAGCAGCTCGAGCTCGTTGGCAGACGATGTGTCCAACACCGTCACCTCGACCGTGCCCGTACGCTCATCGGCTTCATCGACGGTAAAGTCGAGCGGGAACTGCGTAAAGCCGTTGCCCCACTCAAGGCCGCCCTTCAGCGCCGTCGAAACGGTATCGACCGAAACGCTCTCGGACAGGTTGGCGGTATTCAGGCGACGCATCACGCCGTAGCCAATCTGCATGCCCACGATCAGCACCAAGATGCCGATAACCACGGCCATGGCAGTCTTCGTAATGGTATGGCTCACCTGCGAACCCGAAGGATCGTCCTCGGACAGCGGGTCGATATGTTTTGCCTGGCTCGCGCGGTCCTCGCTGCGCAGCTGCGCTAGCGCCGCTTTGTCACCGCGCTTGGCCGCAGCCTCCTTCTCACGCATGCGCTCGGTACGCTTTTTGGCGAGCGTGGGATCCAAGACGCCGGATGCATCGATTTCGGAGAATAACTCCGTCACTTCTTCCGGAGTCAAAGGGTTCTTGTCAGCCATAAACTTCCTGTCATATCAATCAGTCGAGCTCGTGCGCACGCGCACCTTCGAACTGCATTCGATAGTAACGGGCATAGGTGCCGCCACGGGCGAGAAGCTCCTCGTGCGTGCCACGCTCCACAACGCGACCATGCTCAACGGTCGCAATCTCATCGGCATGCTTAATGGTCGAAAGACGGTGGGCGATAATAATCGTGGTGCGGCCGCGTGCCAGCTCTTCGAGTGACTCCTGCACCGCCTCCTCGCTCTCGTTATCCAAAGCACTCGTCGCCTCGTCCAAAATCAGGATCTTGGGGTTCTTGAGAAACACGCGCGCGATGGCAACGCGCTGCTTCTGTCCGCCCGAAAGACGGCTGCCGCGCTCGCCCACCACGGTGTCGTAGCCCTGCGGAAGCGACTCGATAAAGGCATCGATGTTGGCGCGACGGGCGGCCTCGGCGATCTCTTCTGCCGTGGCGCCCGGCTTGCCGTAGGCGATGTTCTCGCCAATCGTACCGTCAAATAGACATCCTGCTGCACCAGGCCGATGGCGCGGCGCAGGCTCTGCTGCGTCACATCGCGCACGTCCTGGCCGTCGATGCTAATGGATCCGGCAGCCACGTCATAAAAGCGCGGCAGCAGCGAACAGGTCGTGGACTTGCCACCGCCCGAAGGGCCAACCAGCGCGATGGTCTGCCCGGGCTTGATGGACAGATTCATATGGTCGATAACGGGACGCTCGTCGGCATAGCCCTCGCCCAGCTCGACATCCTCGTAGTTAAAGCACACGTCGTGATACTCCACGGCGCCGGCAGTCACCTGCAGATCCGTAGCGCCCGGCTTGTCCTGGATATCCGGCGCGGTCGAGAGCACCTCGTCCATACGTTTAAAGCCGGCGATAGCCTTCTGATACGTTTCGGCCGAATTGACGAGCGTCTCGAGCGGCGTGCAGAACAGCGAAATATAGAGTGCAAAGGTCGCCATATCGACCGCCTGCAGCTGTCCCTGGGCGACCAGCCAGCCGCCCAGCAGCACCACGATCACATAGAGCACACCCGAGAGCAGGCCATACGTCGCGGTATAGACGCCCATGGCGTGATACATGTTCTCCTTGGACGAAAGGTAGCGATCGTTAGAGGCACGGAACTTGGCACGCTCGGTCTCCTCGTTGGCAAAGCTCTTGACCACGCGCATGCCCGCCAGCGAATCCTGCAGCTGCGCATTGATGCCGCTGATCTTTTTGCGGTTGTCGCTAAAGACCTCGCGCATACGCATGTTCTGCCAAAACATGATGACCGCAAACGCCGCCGTCACCACGGCCATGGCGAGCGCCAGCACCGGGGCGATGGTAAAGAGGATCACAAACGAGCCGATAATCTCGATGCCGCAGATGATGATCCACTCGGGTACGTGGTGCGCCGCCTCGCAGATATCGAACAGGTCGTTGACCACGCGGCTCATCATGTCGCCCGAGCTGTTGCGATCGAAGTACGCAAAGCTAAAGCGCTCATACTGGTCGAACAGGTCCTCGCGCATTTTGGACTCCATACGCGCGCCCATCACGTGACCCCAATAGCTCACAAAATAGCGGCAGGCGCAGCGGACGGCATACATCAGCACCAAGCCCACCGCGATCATACCGAGCGCCTGCATAATGGCAGCCTGACCCTGAGTAAACAGCCCACCGGTCAAATTGCGCAGGATAATGGGGAACGCCAGGTCAATGGCGGCAAGCACCAGAGCACAAACAGTATCAGCAACAAAAAGCCCCATCTGGGGCTTGTAGTAAGAAAGAAACCTCTTCAGCATGTGATCCTCAAAGAAATATCAGCAACGTAAGGCCCTGGGACAAAGCAATCAGTAGTACTTGTCCCAGGGCTATCCCCACTCGTTAAAGCTCCGCGCCCCCAAGGCGGTGCGCGATGCTATCGCAGGCCAAGGCGCCTACGACGGTCTTGGCGTCTTCGATCTTGCCGTCGAGCACGGCGTCAATCAGCTCGTGCAGCGGCACCAGGTCCACGTTGACAAACTCGTCATCATCGGGGTTGGGCGCATCAAACTCGAGCTTGGTAGCCAAGTAGATGTGGATGATCTCATCGCAAAAACCGCAGGACGTGACAATCGACGTCAAAAAGCGAATACGACCAGCCCTAAAGCCCGTCTCCTCATGCAGTTCGCGCTTGGCGCAATCGAGCGGGTCCTCGCCTGGATCGAGCTTGCCGGCGGGAATCTCGACCGTCACGCGGTCGATGGCGGTGCGGTACTGACGCACCAGTACGATCTTGCCGCTCTCGGTCAGTGCCACAACGGCCGCCGCACCCGGATGGCGAACGATATCGCGGGCGCTGCGGTGACCGTTGGGCAGCTCAACCTCAAGACGGTGGACGTCGAGGATCTTGCCCTTCCAGGCGCACTCCTCCGAAAGAATCTTCTCGTGCAGCTCGGCATCGTGCGGGTCGTCATCGCCCAGCACCAGCGCCGGCTCGTCAGCGGCCTCGCCACCAGGCTCGCCCTCGGCGTGCCCATACAAGCGGCTGTCCTCTTCGACGATCTGCGCGTCCACGAGCTCTTCGTTCTTCTCGTCCATCCGTCTCATTCCTCTCGGACTTTAGGCATCCCAGGCGTCGCGGCCGCGCAGCGCGCGCAGGCCGATGTCGTGACGCAGGGTCTTGCCCTCAAAATCAATCTTCTCGCAGGCCTCGTAGGCAAGGTTGCGAGCGTTCTCGAACGTGTCGCCCAGAGCGGTCACGGCAAGCACGCGGCCACCATTGGTCACGAGCTGGCCGTCCACCACGGCAGTGCCCGCGTGGTACACGGTCACGTTCTCCATGGCCTCGGCATCCTCAATACCGGTGATGACCTTGCCTTTCTCGTAGCTGCCGGGGTAGCCCGCGCTCGTCAGGACAACGGCCACGGCCCACTCGTCACGCCAGTCGAGCTCAATCTGGTCGAGCTCGCAGTTGGCACAAGCCAGCATGACCTCGACCAGGTCGTTCTTAAGGCGCGGCAGCACGACCTGCGTCTCGGGGTCGCCAAAGCGGGCATTGAACTCCAGCACCTTGGGGCCGGCAGGCGTGAGCATAAAGCCGCCGTACAGGCAGCCGCGGTAGTCGATACCCTCGGCAGCGAGCTCGGCCACGGTCTGCTCCATGACCTTCACCATGGTGGCGTGCTCCTCGTCAGTCACGATGGGCACCGGGCTGTAGACACCCATGCCGCCGGTGTTGGGACCAAGGTCGCCCTCAAGCGCGCGCTTGTGGTCCTGCGAGGTAGCCATGGGGCGCACGGTCTTGCCGTCGGTAAAGGCCAGCAGCGAGCACTCGGGACCAACGAGCATCTCCTCGATAACCACGGTGTTGCCGGCATCGCCAAAGGTACCGCCAAAGCACTCGCGCACGGCTTCCTCGGCCTGCTCAAGTTCGGTCGCCACGATAACGCCCTTGCCGGCGGCAAGGCCGTCAGCCTTCACGACCAGCGGGGCGCCTTGCTCGCGTACGTAGGCGAGAGCCGAAGCCTCGTCGGTAAACGAGCCGTAGGCTGCCGTCGGAATGCCCGCACGCTCCATGAGCTGCTTGGAGAACAGCTTGGAGCCCTCCATCTGGGCACCCTCGGCACCCGGGCCAAAGCAGGGAATACCCGCCGCGCGCACGGCGTCGGCCACGCCCGCCACGAGCGGAGCCTCGGGGCCAATTACCACGAGTCCGCATCCGTGGCTCTGCGCAAACGCCGCCACGGCCGCAGGGTCGCAGTCGTCGAGAACAACGTTCTCGCCGCAGCTCGCGGTGCCGCCGTTGCCCGGCGCGATGTAGAGCTTGCCGGCGCGCGGTGATGCTGCGAGCTTAGCTGCCAAAGCATGCTCACGGCCGCCGCTGCCCAACAACAGGATGTCGATGGTTTGAGTGTCCGCCTTCAAGGGTGCCTCCTCTATGGATGAACGGCCCGCTCCGCGCGAGCCCTTTGTAAGCAAATATACCCCTCGGCCGCCCGTCCGGGCTGCAAAGGGGTATATCGCAATAACCAAATAGTCCCGATTACTTCCAGAATCGGTTGATGATCTGCTCGCGACCAGCGCCAACGCCAATGAACGTCACGCGGGTGTGTGCCAGATCCTCGATAAACGCCACGTAGTCCTGAGCCTCCTGCGGCAGCTCCTCAAAGCTGCGGCAGCCGGTGATATCGCACTTCCAGCCAGGAAGCTCCTCGTAGATGGGCTTGGCATGTTCAAAGCGCACCTGGTGCTCGGGCACGCTCGTGTAACGCTCGCCATCGACGTCATAGGCAACGCACACCTTGATGGTGTCGAAGGCCGAAAGCACGTCGAGCTTGGTCACGGCGATGTCGGTGAGGCCGTTGACGCGCGAGGCATAGTTGGCGATAGGGCCGTCAAACCAGCCGCAGCGACGACGGCGACCGGTGGTCACGCCGTACTCATAGCCCTCCTCGGTCAGCGTGTGGCCGGCCTCGGACTCATAGGAAAGCTCGGTGGGCATGGGGCCCGAACCGACGCGGGTGATATAGGCCTTCATGACGCCCAGCACGCGGTCGACGTTCTTCATGCCCACGCCGGAGCCGGTGATGGCGCCGCCGGCGGTGCAGTTCGACGAGGTGACGTACGGGTACGTGCCATGGTCGATATCGAGCAGCGTCGCCTGGGCGCCCTCAAACAGCAGGTTCTTGCCCTCATCGATCATGTTGTTGAGCAGCAGGCTCGTCTCGGTGATGTAGGGACGCAGGCGCTCGGCCATCGGCAGGTACTCGTCGCAAATCTGGTCCACGGTGTAGGTGGGCAGGTTGTAGATGAGCTCGAGCTCGGGGTTCACGCGGGCGAGAGCGGTCTCCAGCTTGTCGCGGAACAGCGCCTCGTCCAGCATGTCCTGCATGCGCAGGCCAATGCGGGCCATCTTGTCCTGATAGCACGGACCGATGCCGCGCTTGGTGGTACCGATGTTCTTCTTGCCGAGTTTCTGCTCAAAGGCGCCATCCAGATCGATGTGGTACGGCATGATGACATGCGCGTTGCCGCTAATCTTGAGGTTCTTGGTGGTGATGCCGTCGGCCTCGAACATGTCAATCTCCTCAAGGACAACCTTGGGGTTGACGACGCAGCCGTTACCGATCACCGACACGTGGTCGGAATACATGATGCCGGAGGGCACCTGGTGCAGGCCGTACTTCTTGCCGTTGACGACGATGGTGTGACCGGCGTTGTTGCCTCCCGAGTAGCGCACGACGGCATCGAAGTCGCCGGCGACCAGGTCGCAAATCTTACCTTTGCCCTCATCGCCCCACTGGGCACCGACCAAAACGGTTGACGGCATGTTTACTCCTTACATTCATGGACTGTCTACGCGCCACGCTAGCGCACAGAAGCACAAAACATTCCCAGTATACCCGTGCAACGGGCGCCTGTCCTACTCCTCGGTATGCGCCCCATCAAGCTCATAGAACTTGGTGGATGCCGGCAGGAACATCAGGTCGACGTCACCGATCGGGCCCGAACGGTTCTTGGCCACGACGATACGCGTAACGCCCTCGTCGGGTCGATCGTCACGCGAGGCCTCGGCCGCATCGGCGGAGCGGTCCAAGAACATAACGATGTCGGCGTCCTGCTCGATGGAGCCCGATTCACGCAGGTCGGACAGCTGCGGGCGCTTGCCGGTACGGGACTC
>CABUGR010000041.1 GCA_902491135.1 uncultured Collinsella sp.
CATTGAACTGGGCAACGGCAGCCGCGCGCTGCTCGCTCGAGCCATACGTGCTGTCGTAGGCGGCGGCGAGCTCCTGCTCGATGCTCTGCGCCTCATCGGGCGTATAGCCTTCGGGCTTCTCAATGGGCAACTCGTTGACCATTTCGGTGAACGAAGTGATAAAACCCTGAGACGCATACGTGGTGATGGGCTGCCAACGGTCAAATCCAAAATTCAGCGCCTGCTCCAAGTCGATGCTGGAAAAGCCCGAGAGCCCCACAACGGTCACTAGCAGAAAAGCGCAGAGGTTGGCGGCGATTGCGGGGAAGACATGGGTGGGTGTACGGAGCTTTCTCGGTCGGATAAGCGAAAGAAGCCCCAGGGAAATCTCCAGCAGGGCTAGAGAGGTTACGATTCCGGCTGTAAAGGTAAACTCGTATCCCTCGCTCACTTCCATTGCGGTGCCAAGGGCCAAGATATCGCTTGGCAGGATGGCCTCGCCTTTAAACGTTATGACGAAGTGCTCGGCAATGCCAAGGATGCAACAGACGACGGGCACGAGGGCCATGACGCCTCCATGACGTTGTCCCAGCAAATAAAGGGAGAGCAGAACCGTCGCGAGCAACCCGACGGAAAACCCAAATGAGTTGGCGGGAATGCGATAGAACGTTTCGTTGCAGGCAATTTCGAGTGAAACGAACGAGAGCGCTGAAACAGCGGCGATGACAAGGATGTCACGGCAAATACAGGCAACCGTTCCCGTCGCAAGATCGGTTTGGTCGATTAGTCCCGAAACCAAGGGCTCGACAAGAAGTATGACGGCGGCAGCACCGAGCGCCGAATAAGAAAGGACCCATAGGGAACTGTCCTCATTTACGAGCAATTGATTCGTAATCCATGCAGCTACCATGCCGAGCGGGATGAGGAGCGTCGCGCACCAAAAGACGCGGGCAATGGGCGGCTTTTCATTGTGTTTGATTGAAAAATACACGCGCACGACGACAGTGGCCACGATAAGGGCGGCGATGAATATGGGCAGATTGGCCATGTCACTCGAAGTGATTTCAAGGGGGATATCTTCGGTCATGGACGTTCCTCTGTTACGGCAAATTAAGTTCAGTATTAGATTACTGTAACCTTTCCACGGCATTTCGAGAAACAAAGCGCCCGATACGCAAAGCTAAAGGTCTGCGAATCTTGTATTACGAACATCTGTGCGCGTCGAGTGCGCTAAACTCATCGACAGTATGATTCGATGCAATAGGAGGCAAGGAGCTTCCATGTCTGATTCTTCTATCGTTATTCGCGGCGCTCGTGAGCACAACCTCCGTGATATCGATGTTTCCATTCCGCGTGACCAACTCGTGGTCATTACCGGTCTTTCTGGCTCGGGCAAGAGCTCGCTGGCATTTGACACTATCTATGCCGAGGGCCAGCGTCGATACGTCGAGAGCCTTTCGAGCTATGCGCGCCAGTTCTTGGGTCAGATGGACAAACCTGACTTGGATTCAATCGACGGCCTTTCGCCGGCAGTGTCGATCGACCAAAAGACGACGTCTAAAAACCCTCGCTCGACGGTTGGCACCGTAACCGAGATTTATGACTATCTGCGCCTGCTGTTCGCCCGTGTGGGCACCCCGCACTGTCCCGAATGCGGTCGTGTCATTGAGCGCCAGACGACCGACCAGGTTGCCGACAAGGTCTTGGCGGCGGGGGAGGGCCGCCGCGCGTTTGTGCTGGCACCGGTGGTGCGCGGGCGAAAAGGCGAGTACACCAAACTGTTTGAGGATCTTCGCGCCGAGGGCTTTAGCCGCGTGCGCGTTGACGGCGAAGTGCGCTCGCTTGACGATTCGATCGATCTGGACAAGAAGTTCAAGCACGATATCGAGGTCGTAGTCGATCGCATCGTGATCCGCGAGAACTCTCTGGGCCGTATCGCCGAGTCTGTTGAGCAAGCGACCGCGCTGGCTCACGGCAATGTAAACGTGTACATGCTGCCCGATCGTGATGCTCCCGAGGGGACCGAGGGCGAGCTGCTGGAGTATTCGTTGGCCTTGGCGTGCCCGGAGCATGGTCACTCCATTGACGATCTTCAGCCGCGTGATTTTTCGTTCAACGCTCCCTATGGCGCATGTCCTGAGTGCGACGGCCTGGGCTTTAAGAAAACCGTTGATGCCGAGGCGTTGATCGAGGACCCCTCGAAGTCCATTGCCGACGGAGTCTTTGGTAGCCTGTTTGGCAACTCGAACTACTATCCGCAGATTTTTGCTGCGGTCTGCAAACACTTTAAGGTGAGCACCGATACGCCGTGGGAGGACTTGCCCCCTCGCGTGCGTCGTGCATTCTTGGATGGCCTGGGCGATACGAAGATCTCGGTCGACTACCAAAAGCTCGACGGACGTCGCAGCCAGTGGGATACCAAGTTTTCGGGCGTTCGCAACATCCTGTACGAACGCTATACCGAGACGACGAACGAGAACACCAAGGCGCGCTTGGAGAAGTACATTCGCGAGGAACCGTGCTCGAGCTGCCACGGCGCTCGTTTACGCCCTGAGATGCTCGCCGTCACCGTGGGCGGCAAGTCCATTTACGAGGTTTGTTGCCTGTCGTGCCGTGAGTCGCTCGAGTTTTTTGAGGGCCTGGAGCTCACCGAGCGCCAACAGTTTATCGGCGGGCGCATCGTCAAGGAAATCCTGGAGCGCTTGCGTTTTCTGGTCGATGTTGGACTCGACTATCTGACGCTCGATCGTGCCTCGGCGACGCTTTCCGGTGGCGAGGCGCAGCGTATTCGCCTGGCAACGCAGATCGGCGCGGGTCTCATGGGCGTGCTCTATATTCTGGATGAGCCCTCGATCGGTCTTCATCAGCGTGACAACGAGCGCCTGATCAAGACGCTCGAGCGCCTGCGCGATATCGGCAATACCGTTATCGTCGTCGAACACGACGAGGATACAATCCGTGCCGCCGACTACGTGATCGACATGGGGCCCGGCGCCGGCGTCAACGGCGGACACGTAGTCGCGGCGGGAACGCCTGCCGATATCATGGCTTGTCCTGAGTCGATGACGGGCGCTTATCTGACCGGCAAACGAATGATCCGGGTGCCTGATGAACGGCGCAAGCCCGGTCGTGGCTGCCTTAAAATTACGGGCGCTCGAGCCAACAACCTCAAAAACGTTACCGCCAAAATCGAGTTTGGTACGCTTACGGTTGTTACCGGCGTGTCGGGATCGGGCAAGAGCTCCCTGGTTACCGATACCATTGCGCCTGCCCTTACGAATGCCATTCACCGTTCGACGCGCCCTGTGGGTCCGTATAAGAAAATCGAGGGCATCGAGCGTATCGATAAGGTTATCGATATCGACCAGTCGCCGATTGGCCGCACGCCGCGTTCCAACCCTGCTACCTATATCGGCTTGTGGGATGATCTTCGCGCGCTGTTTGCGAGTACGCCGGAGTCGAAGGCGCGCGGCTACTCGCCGGGTCGTTTCTCCTTTAATGTGAGTGGCGGGCGCTGTGAAGATCGAGATGCACTTCCTTCCCGATATCTACGTTCCCTGCGAAGTTTGCGGCGGTAAACGCTACAACCGCGAGACACTCGAGGTCACCTACCGTGGCAAGACCATCTCGGACGTGCTCGACATGAGCGTCACCGAGGCGCTGGCCTTCTTTGGGAATATCCCGCAGATTAAGCGCAAGCTCCAGACGCTGTACGATGTAGGCTTAGGCTACGCGAGCCTGGGCCAGCCCGCCACGACGCTCTCGGGCGGCGAGGCGCAGCGTGTGAAGCTCGCCAAGGAGCTTCATCGACGCCAGACGGGCAAGACGTTCTATATTTTGGACGAGCCGACGACCGGTCTTCATTTTGAGGACGTCCGCCAGCTGCTCGATGTGCTGCAGCGCTTGGTCGATGCGGGCAACACGGTGCTGGTGATTGAGCACAACCTTGATGTCATCAAGGTTGCCGACCGCCTGATCGATATGGGTCCCGAGGGCGGTAACGGCGGCGGAACCGTCGTGGTTTCGGGCACACCGGAGCAGGTTGCGGACTGTCCGCAGAGTTATACGGGCAAGTTTTTGGCGCCGTTGCTCAGGCGTGACCGGGAGCGTCAGGCTCAACTTGATGCTCAATAAATAGGCGATTCAGTTTATGGGCGCCATCGACTCCTTGTGATTCGATGGCGCTTGCTGTGCCGAAGTGACGTATGCAGCCGAATTGGACATATACTTAATCCTTGCGTCCGAATGCGAGAGAAAGGATATGTCATGGCAAAGGCTGTAAAGACGCCAAAAACCAATGCGATGCGCGAGCTGGAAAGTGCCGGCATTTCCTATGTTCTACATACGTACGAAGACGATGGTGATGAGTCGGTGGGCCTGGGGGTCGCGATTTCGGAGCAGCTTGGCGAGGAGCCCGGTCAAGGATTTAAGACTTTGGTCTGCGTGACGCCGTCCAACGACTATGTCGTGTGCTGCATCCCTGTTGCCGACGAGCTCGATCTAAAGTCCGCCGCGCGTGCCGCGGGGGAGAAGTCCTTGGCCATGATGCATGTGAAGGATTTGCTTGCGGCGACTGGCTACGTTCGCGGCGGCTGCAGCCCGGTCGGTATGAAAAAACGCTACCGGACGCTCATTGACGAGACATGCGTCCTTTGGGATACCATTTTTATTTCGGGAGGCAAGCGTGGTTATCAGCTCGAGCTTGCACCCGATGATTTAATTGCATTTTGCGGGGCGACGGTTGCCGCGATTACGAGAGAGGACTGAGCGATGCCGCAGGAAGAATTGAAGTGCGGAGCTCATTTTGCAAAAGAATCTGCGCCTCAGACACCCTCATCCGAAGTTTCTTCGTCGCGATATGACACTGACGACATGGGCTCGTCGGACTACTCCACGGTTGGTCGTTCCGCCGGGCTTATGACCATTCTGACTATCGTGTCTCGCGTCACCGGTTTTATCCGCACGTGGGCAATGGCGGCCGCTATCGGCATGTCGCTACTCTCGTCCTCCTATCAGGTCGCCAACAACCTGCCCAATATGCTCTACGAACTCGTGATGGGCGGCATGCTCGTGACGGCGTTTTTGCCCGTGTACATGGGCGTGAGGCGTGAGCAGGGTCGCGAGGCCTCGAACGAGTACGTGGGCAACCTGCTCGGCATTCTGCTTTTGGTGCTGGGTGGCATTTCGTTGCTGGGGACCGTGTTCGCCCCGGGCTTTATCTGGACGCAATCGTTCCTTTCGGGTGACGGCGGCAGCATGGATACCGCTGCGTTCATGTTCCGTTTCTTTGCCATCCAGATTCTGTTTTATGGTTTGGGCTCGGTGTTCTCGGGCGTTCTCAACGCACACCGCGACTACTTCTGGTCGACGTTTGCCCCGGTCCTCAACAATGTGATCGTCATTGCGAGCTTTATGGGTTTTGCGCCCGTGTCCGCACAGTTTGGCGAACGTGCCGGCATCATCTTGATTGCGGCCGGTACGACCCTCGGTGTCTTTGTTCAGATGGCATGTCAGATTCCCGCGCTTGGCAAGCACGGCGTGCATCCCCATATCCATATCGACTTTAAGGACCCTGCGGTATCCCGACGCTGCTCGCCACGGTGTGCATGTTTGTCTCGACTTCTATCACCAACGCTGCCGCGCTGGTGGTCCAGCCCGAGACGGGTCCTTCCGTCATCGCCTATGCGCGCCTGTGGTACACGCTACCCTACGCGCTGATTGCCGCCTCGCTTTCGACGGCGCTCTATACCGAGCTCTCTCATGACGCACAGGAGAAGGATTACGACAGCGTTCGCACGGGCATTTCGCGTGGCGTCGCCAGATGCTGTTCTTCCTGATTCCGTTCGCACTGTACCTGATTGTCTTCGCACGTCCGCTCAATATGATCTACTGTGCTGGCAAGTTCGATGAATCCGGCGTGGCGCTGGTGTCCGAGTACCTTGTCTACCTGGCGCTCTCGCTGCCGCTCTACGGCGTGGTCGTGTTGATGCAGAAGAGCTTCTCTGCCTTGCTCGACATGAAGCCCTATAGCCGCTATTGCCTGTATTCCGCCATCGGCCAGGCCGGCTCGGTTCTGCTGTTTGGCGTTGTGCTGGGCTTCGGTATGCCGGCAATCGCGCTTTCGTATGTTGTCGACTACGTGATCTTGGTCGGCTGTTCGCTGTGGTGGCTGCGTCGTCGCCTGCGTGGCCTTCAGGTCAAATCTATCCTACATGGCGGTTTCTTTGGCCTTTTGCTCGGTGGCCTAGGTGCTGCCGCAGGCGCCGGCGTCATGTGGGCGCTTGAACACTTTGTCGGGGCACTTGGCGGCTCGATTCTGATTACTCTTGGCTACGTTTGCGTTGCGGGTGTCGCCTCGCTTGTTGTTACCTTTGGCCTTGCCGTCGTCCTTAAGATGCCCGAGGTCTCGGCGCTGCTTCGTCGCAAGTAGGTGCGCGTGGCCGGTCACGACAACATACCAACGCTTGCCGAGCAGGTTTCGCGCGTTCCCACACAGCCCGGATGCTACCTTTGGAAGGATGCCAAGGGCGATGTCATCTACGTGGGCAAGGCGAAAAACCTGCGCGCCCGCATGCGTCAATACGTGACACTGCAGGATGAGCGTCAAAAGATCCCGCTGATGATGCAGCTGGTGGCGAGCTTTGACTACATCGTTGTCGAAACCGAGCATGAGGCGCTTGTACTCGAGCGCAACCTGATCGGCCAGTACCATCCGTACTTTAACGTCGACCTCAAGGATGACAAGAGCTACCCCTTTATCGCCATTACAAAGGGCGACCTGTATCCCGCGATCAAATACACGCGTGAGCGTCATAAGCCGGGAACGCGCTATTTTGGACCCTATACCGATAGCCGTGCGGCACGTGAGACGATAGATACGCTGCGCAAGGTTATCCCCATCTGCTCTGCATCCTGTGCGGAGTGGCGTCGTTGTCGCCGTACCATCGAGTCCCACAAGGGCGAGGAAGACATCGTCAATATGATTTGCGCACAAAACGGGCGTCCCTGCTTTGACTACCATGTCGGGCGCGGCCCGGGTGCGTGTGTCGGCGCGATTTCCCCGGCAGACTATGCCAAGAACGTCAAGCGTGTCGAGCGCTTTTTGTCGGGCCATCGCAAGGATGTCGTCGATGAGCTGACCTCCGAGATGACGGATGCCGCCGAGGCGCTCGACTTTGAGCGCGCGGCACGCGTCAAACGTCGTTTGGAGGTCATCAGGGGTCTGGACGATCGTCAGCAAGTCGTTTTTCCCTCCAGTGTCGATATCGATGTCATCGGGTTCTATCGCGAGGAGACCATCTCCGCCGCTTGCGTCTTCGTCGTTCGCGAGGGCCGAACAGTTCGCACCTGCGAGTTCATTCTCGACAAGGGTCTTGATGTTGACGAGGAAGAGCTCCAGTCGGGCTTTCTTAAGCGCTATTACGACGAGACGGCTGATATTCCAGCTGAGGTCAACCTTTCCGTCGAGCTTGAGGATGCGGAGGCGCTGGGGGAGTGGCTTTCGGG
>CABUGR010000042.1 GCA_902491135.1 uncultured Collinsella sp.
CCGGCGTCCAGGTAGAACTCGTCGCTCATCTGGAAGGTGTGGCGGCCAAAACGCTCGAAGGCGCGGTCCTGGTAGGGACGAATCATGGCAATGGTCTCGCGCGCCAGTTCGGGCTTGTCGCTGTAGGACCAGCTAAAACGGTTCTGATGCTTGGTAAAACCGAGCGGCACAATGCCCAGGCTGGTGATTTGCTCGTGCTCCTCGCAAAAGCGCAGGGTCTTTTCCAGCTCCTCGCCGTCGTTCATGCCGGGGCACAACACGATCTGGGCGTGAATCTCGATGCCGGCGGCCATGACGGCCTCGAGCACATCCATGCCGCGCTGGGCGTTGCGGCCCATCATGCGGCGGCGGACGTCGGGGCTTACGGCATGGACCGACACGTTCATGGGGCTCATGTTGCGCTGGATGACGTTTTGCACGTCCTCGTCAGTGAGGTTCGTGAGCGTGACAAAGTTGCCCTGCAAAAAGCTCAGGCGATAGTCGTCGTCGCGAATATAGAGCGTGGAGCGGCCGCCCTTGGGCAGCATGGTCATAAAGCAAAACACGCAGGCGTTCACACAGGTACGCATGCCGTCGAAGATGGGGCCGTCGAACTCCAGGCCCCAGTCCTCGCCCGGGAAGCGGTCGAGCTCCACGGGCGTGACGGTGTTGTCGCGCGGGTCGAAAACCTCCAGCTCGACGGTGTCGTCGTCGGCTTCCCAAAGCCAAACGATCATGTCGGTGAGCGCCTCACCGTTGACCGTGAGCACGCGCATGCCCGGCTCGATACCCACATCCCACGCGGGCGATTCGGGACGCACGTTCTTTACGAGCGCGCCCTCACCCGGCTCGGGGTCGCGGCTGCGCCCGTAATCGGCCACCTCGGCGGCGTATGCGGGTACGGTCTGGTCCATGGTTAGCGGCAAAGCTCCTTGATGCGCTCGACGGCGCGCTCGATGTGTTCTTGCGGGGTGGAGGCTCCGGCGGTGATGCCGATGTGGTGAGCGTCGGTAAACCACGCGGCCTGGAGCTCGGAAGCTTCCTCGATGTGATGCGTGTGCTCGCAGGTGTCTGCGCAAATCTGAGCCAGGCGGCGGGTGTTGCCCGAGTTCTTGCCACCCACGACGACCATGCAATCACAGCGTTTGGCAAGTGATGCGGCTGCCTGCTGGCGCTCGCTCGTGGCAGCGCAGATGGTGTTGATCACGCGCAGCTCCTGCACGCGCGGGGTGATGGCAGCCACGACCTCGGCGAGGTTCTGCGCGGTCTGGGTGGTCTGCACGACGAGGCCCACCTTGCCCCTGAGCGACAAGGCGTTGGCGTCAGCGGCACAGCTCACGACCTGCGCATCGTCGCCGGCGTGACCCAGAATGCCCTCGACCTCGGGATGCCCCGGCTCACCCACGACCACCATGCGATAGCCCTCGCGCACCAGGCGCTCCGCTGCAACATGGACCTTCTTCACGTAGGGACAGGTGGCGTCGACCACGTTGAGGCCGCGCTTGCGGGCAGCATCGATGACCTGCGGCACCACGCCGTGGGCGCGGATGATCACGGTGCCGGTTGCGGCGTCGTCCAGGGTTTCGGCCAAGCCAACGCCTGCCTCAGCGAGCTCGCGTACCACGATGGGGTTATGGATGAGCGGCCCCAAGGTATGGACCTGAGCGCACTCACCTGCCTGCGGTGCGGCGGCTAGCGCCATATCGAGCGCGCGCTGCACGCCGTAGCAAGTGCCGGCGTGGGCTGCGATCTCGATGGTGGGCGCGCCGTCCTGATCGGACGCAGTCACGGCGGTGTTCGTCACGTTCTCGCTCATGGCTAGAACCTGCCCGGATGCTCGGCGCACAGCTCGTCTCGCATGGCGTAGACGCGGTTCATGGCCTCGGACTCAAACCATTCCAGGCGCTCCGTGCGCTTAAGCCCGGCCGGTGCGTCGGAAAGCGAGACAGCCTTGCCGGCGCGGATCCAGCATTTCTTGGGACGCATGATCTTTTTGCCCGCGGGCGTGATGTCGGACCAGCCGCAGATGGCGAGCGGGTTGACGGGCGCCTTGCCCATCTGGGCGATGAGCGCAAAGCCGCCGTGGACCTCGGGTTTGATCTCGCGCGAGCGGATGCGCGTGCCCTCGGGGAAGATCAGAACGTCCTCACCGCGCTGCAGTGCATGCTGGGCGGCGCGCAGACACTTCATATCGGCAGTGCCACGCTCCACGGGGATGCCGCCAACGCGGCTAAAGGCCCAGCGCACAATCTTGCTCTTGGCGAATTCGGACTTAAAGATGGGACGAATGCGGCGGCCCCCAAAGAACAACGCCGTCTCCACGGCCAAGAGCTCGGCCATCGAGGTGTGGTTGCAGATGACCACGCTGCCGCGGCCTTCCTGGCGCTCAAACAGAAGATCGGCGTCCTCGACCTTCCAGCGCCACATGAGCTTGGAGAAGGCCCAAAGGATGGCCATGACTACGACGACGGTGCCGCGGATGAGCGCTGGAAACTCGGCGTAGGGGGCGTTGTAATAGTCCTCGGGCGTCTGCTTAAACAGGCGCATGGGCTACCTCCTTTGGTTGATGAGGTCCTCGATTATCGAGACGACCTCGTCGATGGTGTGGGCGGTGGAGTCGACGTGCACGGCGTCCTCGGCGGGCACGAGCGGGGCGACCTCGCGGCTGCTGTCGAGCTTGTCGCGCTGCTTAAGGGCGTCGAGCGTCTCGTCGACCTCGGCCTCGAGCTGCTCGGACGTGAGCGGCTGAGCATCGTTTTGATGGCGCTGAAGCACGCGGCGGCGGGCGCGCTCGCGCGGGTCGGCTGTCAGGAAGACCTTGACCTGCGCGTTAGGGAACACGACGGTTCCGATGTCGCGACCCTCGGCCACGATATCGCGGTCCTCGGCGGCACGGCGCTGATGGATGAGCATGGCGGCGCGCACGCCCGGATAGGCCGAGACCTTGGACACGTTAGCGTCGACCTGCGGGGTGCGGATGGCAGCCGAGGCGTCCTGGCCGTCGATGGTCAGGAGCGTGTCCTCGCCGGTGCCGTTGGTAAAGCGGATCTCGATCTGCTCGGCGAGGGCGTCGATGGCCGCCTCGTCGTCCAGATCGATGCCGCGGTCGAGCGCGGCGAAGGTGACGGCGCGATACATGGCGCCCGTATCGAGCTTGCTAAAGCCAAGCTGACGGGCGATCTCCTTGGCGATAGTGGACTTGCCGGAACCGGCGGGGCCGTCGATGGCGACGATCATGCAATGCTTCCTTTCGATGGTTGACGTGCTGGTATGGTTCGCGGGCGTTGGGGCGCGGCGGTTTGCCTAGCCCGTGTAGCGCTCGCGGTAGGTGTTGCGCTTGGGTGCGGAGCCGTGGCTGCCGTGGTGACGCGTGCGGCTGGCGGGGGTTTCCTGGGGCTTGCCTCCGCGCATGGCGCTGGCCTGCTTGGGAGGGATGCCACCGCTTTTGAGGATCTGCACCTCGCGGTCGGTGAGCTCGCGCCACGAGCCTTTGGCCACGCCCTCGAGCTCAAGGCCGGCAAAGTTGCAGCGATGCAGACGGATTACCGGGTGGTGAATCTTGCTCAGCATGCGCTTAACCTGATTCTTGCGACCCTCGCGGATGATGACCTCGACGGCGGTGGTGCCGGGCTTGACGCCCTGTGGCGCCACGGCCTCGGCCTCGCGTGCGGTGATGACGCGGCAGATTGCCGGCTGGCATAGGCCGTCGTCGAGCTCGATGCCATGGCGGAGCGGGTCTAGATCGCGTTCGGTCAGCTGCCCGTCAACGAGTGCCTGGTAGGTCTTATAGACATGCTTGCTGGGGTGCAGCAGGTCCTGCGACAGGTCGCCGTCGGTGGTAAAGAGCAAAAGGCCCGTGGTGTCGCGGTCCAGACGACCCACCGGGAAGAGCCCCGGAAAGCGGTCGCGCGGGACCAGATCGGCCACGCAAGGGCGTTCCTGCGGATCGCTCATGGTGGTGAGGTAGCCGGTCGGCTTGTAGAGCATCAAGTATACGGCGCCCTGGTTGAGCTTGACGGGCATGCCGTCGACCTCGATATGGTCGCGGTCGACGTTGACCTTGGTGCCCAGTTCGGTCGCGACCTGGCCGTTGACGGTCACGCGGCCGGCGGTCATCAGGTCCTCCGAGCCACGGCGGCTCGCCACGCCCGCGCGCGCCAAAAAGCGCTGCAAGCGCATGGTGTGCGGGTAGACGGACTGGGCGTCGGTCGCGGGCGCTGTGCTGTCCGTGGCGCGCGTCTCCCCTACTTCGTTAGTCCTCGTCATGCAAATCCTCCGAGGTCTCGTCGACGACCAGGGCCTCCAAGTCCTCGACTGCATCAACATCTTCAACATCGGTATCGAGCAGTTCGCGCTCTTCGTCCAAGTCCTCTGCCTGCTCCTCGAGTGTGGACTGAATACTGCGGCCGCTTAGACGCTCGCGGATAAACTGGCGCGACTGCTCGTCGGGGGCAAACTGCTCCAAGTCGGGCAGGTCCCGCGTGGAGCGCAGACCGAACTTTTCCAAGAAGGCGTTGGTCGTGCCGTAGATGATGGCTTGACCGCGCTGGGGATCGCGGCCGAGCTCGCGCACCAGACCCTTGTCCACGAGCGACGCGATGACGCCGTCGGAATTGACGCCGCGGATGCCCTTGACCACCTCGCGCGTGACGGGCTGGTGGTAGGCGATGACGGCCAGGGTTTCGAGCGCCGCCTGCGATAGCTTTTGCGTGTCCCAGCTCAGCACGTAGGCTTCGACCACGTCGTGGTAAGCGGGGTGCGTAAACAGGCGCCAGCCGCCGGCGACCTCGCGCAACTGAAAGCCGCGGTTGGCCTCCTCGTACTCAACCTTGAGCTCGGCGAGCAGCGACGCGCACTCGCCGGGGGCGATATCCAGTGCGCCGGCCAGCGCGGGCGCACTCACCGGGTCGCTCGATACCAGCAGCAGCGCCTCGAGAGCGCCTTTGAGGCTGTTTGCCTCCAGCGTTGAAAGGGTTGACATGGTTGCGGCTCCTATTCGGTGAGCTCGGGGCCCTCGCCGGGCACGTAGGCCTCGGCGCCCTCGACGCGGTTGATTTGAATGGTTCCAAAGATCTTGTCCTGGCTCAGCGTGAGCGAGCCGCGCTTGGCGAGCTCAAGCATGGCCAGGAAGGTGACGACGAGCTGCTCGGTGGTGGCGTCGCCGTCCAGCAGCTCGCGGAAGGTGCAGGTCTGGTGCGCCATGGTAAAGCGGTCGACAGAGGCCACCGTCAGGTCGAGCGGCACGCGATGCGGCGCCACGTGCTCGGCTTCCAGCAGGAAGGTCTGGCGCTTGCCGTCCAGGTCGGCGCAGATGACGGCGAGGCCGCGCAGGGTGATACCGGCCAGGTAGTCGGGCATTAGGCCCAAGAACTCGGGGTCGGGGCCGGCCACACGCGGGTGCATGCGGCTTTCGGCCTGCATGCGGGCACCGAGGGCCGCAGCCGCGCCTTTAAACTGTTTGTAGGCAATCAGGCGTTGGATCAGGACCTCGCGCAGGGCGTCGCCGTCGAGTGTGCTGAGCTCATCGAGGTCTTCGTCGAACTCGTCATCGTCGTCATCGACTTTGCGCGGGGCCTCCTGCGGCACCAGAGAGGCAGCCTTGATGTCCAAAAGGGTTGCCGCGACCAGCAAAAAGTCGCTTGCTACGTCCAGGTCCAGCGCCTCGATGCGCTCGGCCTCGGCAAGGTACTGCTCAGCCACCTCGCTGATGGAGATGGCGCCGATATCTACTTTTTGTCGGGTTACCAGCTGCAGCAGCAGGTCGAACGGTCCGCTGTAGACCTGCGTCGACACGCGATACGACATCTTCGACCTCCTTTGACGGCGCCTTCGCGGCGCGGTTTGGGTGCATGCTGCGACCGTTTTACACGGACGACCTGTAAGTTTACCTTAGATGCCGGCGATTGCGAAGTTAAGCAGCTGCTCAGCGAACGGATACACGGTAACGTCGAAATAGCGACCGATCACGTCGATGCCGGTCCACATGGGCAGCAGGTACAGCACCAGGATGAGGATGGGCATGGCGTATTGCTGCAGGCGGTAGTAGTTGGCGAGCGCCTTGTCCTTGAGGAAGGGCACGATGATCGACGAGCCATCGAGCGGCGGAATCGGGATGAGGTTAAAGAACGCGAGCGACAGGTTGACCACGATAAACGTGGCGCCGAAGTTCATGATCTGTGACGCTACGGCAAAGGACATGCTTGCATAGAGGTTGCCGTACGTTACTTGCATGAGAGCGGCAGCGAGGCACGCGAGGGCGATGTTCGATGCGGGGCCGGCAACGCTCACCAGGACCTCGTCGCGCTTGGGGTGCTTGAGGTTGTTGAGGTAGACGGGCACGGGTTTGGCAAAGGCGAATACAGGACCGCCGGCGGCAAGCATAAGCAGCGGCAGGATGATGGTGCCAAACGGGTCGATATGGTTGAGCGGGTTGAGCGAGACGCGTCCGCGCGAACGGGCCGTCTTATCGCCGAGTGCCCAGGCTGCGGCGGCGTGCGCCCTCTCGTGGATGACGATGCCCACAATGACGGCGACGGCACTCGCGAGCAGGTTCCCCTAGCGGACGCGGTGCGAGGCGCGCGTGAGCAAGTAGTCGGCGACAAACAGAATGACGGCCACGATTGCGTAATCCAGGCGGAACACGCCGCCAAAGGGAGAGGTGATGACGCCGTAGCCGGCGATGGCGCTTGGCAGCGCGCGCGAAAGCTCAACGACAAAGCCCACGATCTGCAGCTTGGCGGTGAGGCCGCTAAAACACAGCAGCACGGTCATCGCGCTCATAAAGATGCCGGAGATGCGGCACGCGATGGCGATGATGCTCATCGCCACGGCAGCGGCCTTACGAGAGTTCACGCGCGGTCTCCTCTTCGATCTGGGTGGAAAGCTCCAGCCATTCGTCCTCGAGCTTGGGCAGCTCCTGCTTAAGGCCGTTATATTCCCCCAGCGCGGCGTTGAACTTATCCTGATCGGCATAAAGCTCTTCGCTTGCCATCAATTCCATAAGCTCGTCATAGCGGGCACGCTTTTTGTCAAGCTCTGCCTCGATCTTCTTGAGCTGGTTGCGCACGCCCTTGAGTTTTTTGTTGAGCGCAGCGCGGGCCTGGGCCTCGGCACGCTTTTGCTCCTTGGTCTTTTTGCCCTCGGCAGGCTTGGAAGCGGTGGCGGGGGTGTCGGGCTGGGCCGCGGTGACCTTAGCGGACTTGGTCGCGGCCGGTGCACTCTCCCCTACCGCCTCGGCGGCGGCGCGGGCTGCGAGGTCCTCGCGCTTGTAGAGGTAGTAGTCGTAGTCTCCGTCGTAGACCGTGACCTTGCCATCGCGGATGTCAATGATGCGGTTGGCCACAGCGCGTACCAGGTGCTCGTCGTGGCTGATCAGCACGATGGTGCCGGGGAAGTTCTGCAGGGCGTTCTCGAGCATGTCCACCGAGTCGATGTCCAGGTGGTTGGTGGGCTCGTCCAGGCACAGGAGCGCCTCGGGGGCCACGA
>CABUGR010000043.1 GCA_902491135.1 uncultured Collinsella sp.
CCGCCCGGGTTTGAGAGCTCGTGGGCGCCGTACTCCGCCGGAAGCGAACCATGTGCCGCAAGCTCGGCAACTGCCGCCTTAAACTCGGTTTTTAGCTGCGGATGACTCTGCATCGTTCGCTTGTAGTCGGCCTTAAACTGAGCCTCGACCTTAATCTCAAACATCGCTTAGCCCTCATCGAGGAATGACATAAGCTCATCGGCGTTGTTGAATGCCGGGCTATCGTCCGGCAGGATTCCCAACTCATGAGCTTCGGCGATTACCATGGCACGCCTCGTCGCCTCGTTGGGCACTTCCGCCCTTCCTACAATCTCAAAAGGAATCTTTCGCTGATTTACAAGCTGCCGAACGGCAAGATTGAGATAGGAATTGAGGCTGAGGCCGACCGAATCCAAGAACTCAGTCGCCTGCTCCTTGAGCCCCTCTTCGATGCGAACCGTCGTAGGCTTAACCGTTGCAGTAGACATACGCGACCTCCTCGCCCTCGTCTTTTGCATCAGTATACCCAATATAAATGGCAAACTGACGTTAGAAAGCATCAGAGTGCCATACATATTCATATCGCGGTGGGCACGATTGCCCTACATCAGCCCACTCAGGGCAATGTCGACGGCTTCGTTGAGGTCGTCGGTAATGTGCACCAGCTCCGGATCGAGCGGGCTGATCATACCGGCGTCCATCACCGGACCGTTAAGCCAGTCGAATAGGCCCTGCCAGTACTCGGTGCCCACCAAAACGAGCGGCATGCGCTTGACCTTGTGTGTCTGCACCAGCGTGAGCACCTCGAACATTTCGTCGAGCGTGCCAAAACCTCCGGGAAACACGATGGCGCCCGAGCTGTATTTGACGAACATGGTCTTGCGCACAAAGAAGTAACGGAAGTCCATGCCGAGGTTCACGTATTTATTGAGCCCATGCTCGTGCGGCAATTCAATGCCCAGGCCAACTGACTTGCCGTTGACACTTGCCGCTCCCCTGTTGGCCGCTTCCATGATGCCGGGGCCGCCACCGGTGATGACCGCCACGCCACGTTGTGCGATCTTGCGCCCGACGGTACGCGCCGCCTTGTAGAGCGGATCGGTCTTGGGCGTGCGAGCGCTACCGAAGATGGTCACAGCGGGCCCGAGCTCGGCAAGTGCGCCAAAGCCATCGACAAACTCGGCCTGGATGCGCAGCACGCGCCACGGATCAGCATGCAGCCAATCGGTCGACTCCTCGGGCGCCAGCAGGTTGGCGTAGGTGTTGTCCTTAGGAATCATGGGGCCGCGCATAACCACGGGGCCGCGGCGGTACGTCTCGTCGTAGGCAGGCTCGCCCTCGACATTCTCGTTCTTAATCATGGGTACTCCTATCGAGAAAAAGAAAAACGGGCGGGGTCGACGCCATGCGCCAAACACCCGCCCGAACATCAACTATTCGGTATGGTACCCACGATGCATCAAGTGCTTGCAAGCTATCGGTCAGCGGTCGCGCAGACGGTGTTAGCGAACGTGATGACCGGCCGGCGCTCGCCCCTTGCCGTTGCCCACGCTCCGCAAGCGCCCGCGCCGCTCTTAGTAGTCCACCGCCGCAGGACTGTTCATCCAGTCGCTCACGAACGCACCGTAACGGCCCTCGATAATGGCCTGGCGGGCACGCTGCATAAGGTTGAGCAGGTAGTAGATGTTGTGCATCGACAGCAGAATACCGCCGAGCATCTCCTTCTGCGTGACCATGTGACGGATGAGCGCGCGGCTGTAGCCGCCCGTGCACACCGGGCAGGTGCAGGTGGGGTCGATGGGGCCGTCGTCGTGCGCAAAGCGCGCGTTGCGGAAGTTAAGGCGACCTTCACTGGAGAACGCCGTACCCATGCGGCCGGTGCGCGTCGGCAGCACGCAGTCGAACATGTCGATGCCCACGCCAACGCCGCGCACGAGCGTGGTAGGGTTGCCGACGCCCATGAGGTAGCGCGGCTTGTGCTTAGGCATGTACTCGGAAACCAGCGGCGCCAGAGTCTCGAACATGGTCTCGTGGTCCTCGCCCACCGAGTAGCCGCCGATGCCGTAGCCGGGGAAGTCGCCGCACTCCTCCAGGTGGCGCAGCGATCGAAGGCGCAGGTCCAGATGCATGCCGCCCTGGACGATGCCAAAGAGTGCCTGGTCATCGCGGGTGTGAGCCTTGTAGCAGCGCTCGGCCCACATGCTTGACAGCTCCACGGCGCGCTCGACGTAGGCGCGCGTGGCAGGATAGCCGGGGCACTGATCGAGCTGCATGCAGATGTCGGAGCCGAGCTTCATGGCGATTTCCATGTTGTCCTCGGGCGTCCAGAACACGTGGCGGCCGTCGTAGTCGTTGACGATAAAGCGCACGCCCTCGTCAGTGAGCTTGACGGCGTCGTTGTGGCTGAAGACCTGGAAACCGCCCGAATCGGTGAGGATGGGGCCGTGCCAGTTCATAAACTTGTGCAGTCCGCCCAGCTCGGCGATGGTGTCCTCGCCGGGACGCATGGACAGGTGGTAGGTATTGGCAAGCACGATCTGGGCGCCGAGCTGCTTGACGGTCTCGGTAGGAATACCCTTGACGTTTGCCTTGGTGCCCACGGGCATAAAGATCGGCGTCTCGATGTCGCCGTGCGGGGTGTGCAGCACGCCAGCGCGCGCGTGCGTCGTCGGGTCCTCGGCGATCAGGTCGAATTTAAAAAGGCTCTGGTCCATAAACTGGAACTCCTTGGTTGCGGTTCATACGCAAACCATTATACGGGCAACCCGCAAGAAGCACCGACTCGACAGAAACTGGCGCAAAGGGGTCATAGTCGTTGGGGACATTCTTAAACGACTACATCCAACAGCCAAGGTAACGCCGATGTTATGGCACCGACAGCGAAAACCCGCCAGAGCGAGCAAGGTGCCTTGAAACAAGGCGGCATTGATCTTTTGATCATGCCGCCGAAGTTGAAAGGCAGATTGCCGCTCTGGCGGGTTTGCAGCGTCGACTGGTTACGCGGTTTGGTAAAACCGCGTAACCCCTAAGGCCGCTGGCCCATGCCGCCCTCGAGGGTGACGGTCTCGCCGTTCATGTACTTAAAGTCGGGACCGCAAAGCTGAACGACCACGCGGCCGATCTCCTTCTCGACGTCGCCGTAGTGGCCTGCCGGCGGCATGTGGACGTTGGCCTTAAACGCCTCGGGATAGGCATCCTGGAAGTTCTCGAGCGCAGCAGTCCAGGCAAGCGGGCACACAATGTTGACGTTGATGCCGTCCTTGCCCCACTCGTTGGCGGCGACGCGGGTCAGACCGCGGATGCCCTCCTTGGCGGCAGCATAGCTGCACTGGCCATAGTTGCCAAACAGGCCGGCGCCCGAAGCAAAGTTGACCACGGAGCCCTTGGTCTCCTTCAGGTGCGGATAGGCCTTCTGCATGTACAGGTAGGTGGCATACAGGCCAGAGTAAATGGCCAGGTTAAACTGGTCCATAGTGTGGTCGGCGATGGTCACACCCGAGGCGCTGGCCTGAGCGTTGTTGACGACGGCGTCGATGCGACCGAACTCCTCAATCGCCTTGTCGATAACGTTCTGCACGACGGCTTCGTTGTCCTGACCAGCCGAGACATCGGCCTGAACAGGCAGAACCTTGACGCCGTACTCGGCCTCAAGAGACTCTTTGGCAGCCTCGAGCTTGGCGACGTTGCGACCGGTGATAACGAGGTTCGCGCCCTCCTTGGCAAAAGCGATATCGATGCCGTAGCCGATGGAGCCAGCAGAGCCGTCCTTAAGCGTGGCCTTGCCGCCGCCGGTGACGATCACGGTCTTACCAGTGAAAAGTCCCATACGAAGTCCTTTCAAAATCGCGACGGGCACGCCCGCCGACTGCGCGCATCCAAAATAAACGCGCCAAAAGCTGAGATGCAACTTTAGCTTCTTCAAGTGAAAAGAAAAGGCCTCGATAGGCGAACGGCATAACGTTTTTCGGCGAAGGGATTGTCAAGTAAAAATTGGGTAGAGCAGCCGAGTTTTTGCTATCGACGCGAGCCATCGAACACGTTTTGAAACTTTGCTGCGGCGCGCGGGATGTCGGCGCGAGACTTTATCATAGGGTGACAAACAACGATGAGGAGCACATGCCTATGACAGACGAGCTGGACCCCCAGACTCAACAGCATATTGATGATTCCGCAGACACCATTGACGACTGCGATACTTCTACCAGCAGCGATGGCAGCATTGATGCCGCCGTCGAGGAGGCTCCTGCCGCCGCAGGCGAGGCCGCAGACGCTAATGTCGCCGCAGAGCAAGACAAAGAAGAGCAGCTAGAGCAGCCGGACCCGAGCGATACTGAGCCCAAGGCCGAGAGCGCTCCGCAAGTAGCGGGCCCCATCGAGGTGTCTTCGGAAGAAGAGCTCGACGCCGTCATGGACTCCATGATGGATGCCGTCAAAGCGATGAAGGACGCCGTCGCCGATGCCGATGTCGACGCCGAGGAAGAGGAAGCCGCCGAGGCTGCCTCGACGTTTGTGCCCGGCGAGACCCCGGTTGCCGACCAGGGCAGTACCATGCCCTCGTTCCTACAACTCGAGCACCCCACGATCGGCGCGGACGCGGTCGACCCGCACGCAGCAGGCTTTTCCGTGATCGAAGGCGGCACCGGCAATATCGCCGCGCCGCAGACTGCCGATACGAATGCCGCCGAAGCCGCGCACCCGACCACCTCGCATGCTCCCGCCACGAGCCGCGACCTGGGGAGCGCCGTCTCAAACACCGCTAACGCCGTGGGCACTTTTATCGCCCAGGGCGCGTCGGCCATGCGCGAGATGAACGCCGCCAAGAAGGCACTCGCCGATGCCCGCGCCCATTTAGCCGAGCTTGAGCAGCGCATCGCCGACCAGGCAGAGGAGCTCGAGACGCGCCAGGACATCGCAGGCCGCTACGATCAGATCATCGCCGATCAACGCCAGGCAATCGCCACGGCACAGAAGACCGCTGCGGCAGCTGAAATTAACCGTGATGCCCATGCCGCCAAAGCGACGGAGCTCAAGGGCCAGCTCGAGCAAATGAAGGCAGAGGACGATGCGACCGAGCTCCGCCTGAAGGCTGCACTCGACGCCGTGGAAGCCCGCGAGGCAAGCTCGCGCGAGACCGGCAACCGGCTCGTTCGTCGCCTTGAGGATTCCAAGCGCATCCGCGACAAAGTGAAGGCCGAGCGCGATGCCGGTATCGCCGCCGCACGACAAACTGCCGATGCTACGCGCGCACAGCTCGAGACCTTGCGTCGCGAGTATGCCGAGCTGCAGCGCAACCCTTCGGCAAATCCCGCCAATTACACCGTGCGCACCAGCGAGTTGTCTATGAAAATCTCCGACGCTGCCGACGCCCTCCGCAAGGCCGAGGAAGACATTCCGCGTGTGACCGCCGATCTTGAGCATTCACTTGCCGCCGCCGAGCAGGCCGTCGAGCAGGCACAGGCCCCCATCGCCGACGCTAAACGAGCGCACCAGGCCGTAACGGCTGAGGCAGATGCCGCGCGCGACGAGCTGCAGTCCGCAAAAACTGCCGCCGCGACGCGCCAGCGCGAGCTGCGCGAAAAGATCGCCACGCAGGACAAGGCACGCCGCGAGCAAGAGCAGGCCATCGCAAACGCCCGGGCAGATGCAGCGCATGCGCAGTCGATTATCGAGCAGGCGACCGAGGTGCACGACCATCCCGAGATCACCGAATCGCTCGCCGGGTCCTTGGCACGCGACAAGGCCGAGCATACCGAGACCGAGCGCGAAGTTGCCCAACTCGAGGCCGCCGAAGACGACGTTCGCAAGCGAACCCGCGACTCACGCGTCAAATTCACCGGAGCCATCGCCTGCATCATCGCCGTGATTCTGGTGATCATCCTGATCTGGCTGTTCGCGAGCAAGTAAACCCGCTGCCAAAAACACCCAACGCAGTTGCGGTGAGATAGTTCCTATCTAGCCCTGAAAAAGGCCAATTCAAGAACTATCTCACCGCAACTTATTTAGATCGGCGCAAGGACTGTCCCCAAGTGCCGGCACAAAAGGAACGTCCCCAAGTGCCAACAACGGTGACGCCGATGCCTTGGCAAAGTCAGACACTATGACCCAATCCAGGGGCACGGAAACGACAGGAGCCCCCGCTCGTGACCGCGGGTCGGGGCTGCGACAATGTTGTTGAAGTGCCAGAGGCGCAGCCGCGCCGCAACAAGGTTGGGAGGCTCCCGTGCCTAGATATTCTACCGCCTTCGGAATGGACGTACACCTCAGGTCCACCACCGTCTGCGCGCTCGACGCGGAGACGGGCGAGGCCGTGACGAGGAGGTTCCGCGGCAACCCCTGGGGCGAGGTCGCGGAGTGGATGTCGGGCTTCCCCGGCCCGTCGCTCGCCGCCTACGAGAGCGGCTACCTCGGCTTCGCCCCGCAGAGGGAGCTCTCCGGGCTCGGCGTCGACTGCGTCGTCGCGGCCGTCTCCAGGGTCCCGAGGTCGGCGGCAGACTTCTCGTCCAAGAACGACCGCAACGACGCGGCCAGGATGGCCAAGGCGATACTGTCGCACGACGTCACCCCGGTATGGGTGCCGTCCCCCGAGATCGAGGGGCTCAGGGACCTCGCCGGGGCCCACGACGCGGCGACCGCGAGGCTCGCGGCGGCGAAGCAGCGGCTCCTGGCGTTCCTGGCCCGCCGTGGCTACGCCTACGGCGGCACGACGCCGGCCGGAAACCCCCGGAGGTACTGGACGTACGACTTCCTCAGGTGGCTCGACAAGGTCCGGCCCGCCGACGACGGCGGCATCCGGGCGCTTGCGGCGCTGAGGAGCGAGGTCGAGGCGGCCGCCGAGACGCGCGACGACCTCCTCGCCGAGTACAGGGCCGCCGTCGCGGCGGGCCCCCTCTCGGCGGAGGTCGAGGCGCTCCAGTCGATCAAGGGGTGCGGGTTCGCGCTCGCCGCCGCCTTCGCGTCCGAGGTCGGCGACTTCTCGAGGTTCCGCTCCGGCAGGCAGGTGACGTCCTACTTCGGCCTCGCCCCGAAGCAGAGGTCGAGCGCGGACTCCGTGCGCCTCGGCGGGATCAGCGGGGCCGGCAACGCCCTCGTCAGGAGGCTGGCCGTCGAGGGGTCCTGGAGCTACGTCCAGGCGAGCCACCAACCGAAGCTGATGCCCAAGGGCAGCGGCGTCCCGCTCGAGGTGAGGATGCACGGGAGGAAGGGTTCCGAGCGCCTGCTCCGGCGCCGCGAGGAGATGCTCGCCAGGGGCATGCCCCAGGCGAAGGCGAACGCCGCCACCGCCGCCGAGCTCGTGAGGTGGCTGTGGGCCCTCGGCGCGATGTGCCGGGAGGCAACCGAATAGACATAGCCCCCGTCCCGGCGAGCCGGGCAGCCTTCGGGGATACCCCCGCTTTCGCTGGGCGCGCGGCAGCGGCCGCATGCGCGTAGTCAGACTTGGGGAACCCCGCCGAAGGAATGGAGTGCGGGCCGACAGAACGGTATCC